>SOKD01000122.1 GCA_004376305.1 Candidatus Cloacimonadota bacterium
TTGAGCATTATACAATTGATGTAACAGAATTATTTCATAGTAAAGTCATAGATTACTTTGTCGATGATTACAAAAATGGAAGGACACCCAACCCCTGCGTTGTCTGCAACCGAAAAGTCAAGTTTAAGACCCTATTTGATAAAGCGCAAGAATTGAGTGCTGGATTTGTTGCAACCGGACATTATGCACAAATTCAAAAAAAGAATGCCGATTATGTTTTGATGAAAGGAAAGGAATCCAAAAAAGATCAATCATACTTTCTTGCCCAGTTGAAGCAAGATTGGTTGAAAACTGTTTTATTTCCAGTTGGAATGTATACAAAAAAGGAAGTAACAAAGATAGCTCAGCAGTCTCAATTACCATTTTATCAAAAGGAAGAGAGCCAGGAAGTTTGCTTTATTGGAGGAAACGATTACAGGACATTCCTCTTAGACAAACTACCGGGATTGGGAAAACCTGGGAGCATCATCGACATGCATGAAAGAATAATTGGAAAACACAAGGGTATTTTCTATTACACCATTGGACAGAGAAAGGGAATACAGGTTAACAGTAATATTCCACTTTTTGTGACAGCAATTAATACAGAAGAAAATACAATAACGGTTGGCAAAGAAATTCATGCATATAAGAACGAATGCAATGTTGAGAAATTGAATTGGTTTGTTGATCCTGGAAAAATACCGCAAAATGTTTTTGCAAAGATACGATCACAGCATAATCCAGTGGAAGCAAACATTGAAATACATGATGCAAGAGTTATTGCACAATTTTTTGAGCCGCAGATGGCAATCACTCCGGGACAATTAGCAGTTTTTTACAATGACAACATTGTTCTTGGAAGTGGATGGATATGTGAGCGTTAAAATTATTACAAAATGGAAAAAGTTTATCATTCATAAACATTGGCAGGAACCGGAAAATCAGAGATTATTCAACTCTTTGCTTTTTCTGGTTTTCTCTTATTCTGCCGATACAATATCAAAAGGGCAAAAGTAGAAATGATAACTACAAAAATGCTTGTAATCTGGGAAAGGGTTAAAAATTTGAAAGCATTTGCTGCGCCCTCGTAATATCTGAAAAAATCGATAAAGAACCGATGCAGCCCATAGAGTCCAAAAAAGAGCCATATAAGAAATCCCTGAAAAGGTTTCTTTCTTGATAGAAGCATAAGAATGCCAAAGATCACCAGATTATCAAGCGTTGCATAGAGCTGCGTTGGAATAACAGGCAGCGATTCCACAGCACCTGGCTTAATAAGATTATGTCTGAGCTGGTCTGCATATGCAGGTGGAAGATCCTTTGCGGGAAATGGAATTCCCCATGTTTCGGAAATCCTTCCATAACAACAACCATTTAGAAAACAACCAATTCGACCTATTGCAATTCCCAGTGGCATTGTTGGTGCAACCACATCACCAAGTTTGGTAAAACTCAGCTTTCTTATTTTTAAAAAGAGCAACGAACCTACAAAACCGCCAATAAAACCTCCATAGAATACAAGCCCTCCCTGCCATATTTTGAGAACGTCAAAAGGATTCTCGCTGTATTCAGCAAAGTGTTCCACAACATACCAAATGCGCGCACCAATTACAACCGAGATGAGTACCCATATTGCGAGGTCAAAGATTACATTTGGATCAATACCCTCCTCTCTGGCCCTTCTGACACCAACAAAAATGGCAACAAAGAATGCCATGGCTTGCATTATGCCATAGGTATGGATCTCCAGTGAACCAATATGAAAGAGTGTTCTAAACATACTTAACCCTTCTCCTGAATTTTCTAAAATTGATTGCTGCACTCTCCGCGCAGCTTGTTTCCGGTGCAATATTCGTAATTATTCTATCACTATTCCGTTTTCTGCGACTCCTTTTCCCTTCTTTCAACCTCCTCCATCATCATTAGCAAAGAATCATTTAATGTTATCAGCGTATCTCTGAAATTTTCAGGATATGAATCGCTGTAGAATTCAATTTCTTTGAGGGCTCTCTCTATATCTACTCTTCGTCTTGTTCTTCCTGCTTCAACATACAGTACTCTCAGTAAATCCCTCCGCACAGCACGGGACCTTTCAGCAACCTGAGCAAACCGTAACTCATCATTCATCTCATTTAATACTGCAACAGCACCAACTCCCTCTTCCTTTTCAATTGCCGACTTTCTGGCTTCTTTTGCCGCAACTGACTGGTTATTCATTGCTGCTTATTCTTCGCACAGTCCGTCTGATGCAAAACCTCCAGCGATGTCTCCTGATTTTGAAATAGCAAGCCCTGATTTTTCAGTTTCTTCACCAGTAATTACTGCTGTTTTTTTCTTTAATACCTCTGTCACTGTCTTGGGTAATGATACCGTAGCCGCCGGTTTTCCTTCCTTTTTTCCTTTTGCTATTATTCTCCCTCCGGGTTTTTTATCAATGGATTTCCCCGCAACAACAGGTGCTCTCAATGCTTCATCACTATCCTTTGCAATGAACTCTTCTTCACCTCGAGAGACACCACGGTGTTTATCAACTTTAAGACTATAACCTTTTCCTGGTGCTCCAAATTTTATCACTTGTTTCGACACAATAAATGTAAGCAACAGTAAAATGATACCTCCTGCCAATTCCCACTTCAATCGTGGAACCCATATGGAAAAGAGTTTTTTCGGTTTTTCTTCATGAAACCGTTCTATTACTCGTTTTGGGAAAGTATCCCAATAAATATCAGCGGGAAATTGTATTTTTTCCTCTTTTATCTTCCTGTTAAGAATCTGCAGGATTCTCAATTCCTCGGAACACTCGATGCAACGCTTCAGGTGTTCCTCCATAACAGTCTTTTCTTTCCCCCGTAATTCCCCATCGAGGTAAGCACCAAGCAATTGCTTTATTTTCCTATGGCTCATTTTCATGATTCTAAATAGCTCCCCATGCTCTTCTTTAATCTATCCCGTGCCCTGTTTAGCCTTGACATAACCGTTCCAGGTGGTATATGCAGTGTCGCCGCGATTTCCTCATATGACAATTCTTCATCAACCCTCAGCAGGAGCACCTTTTTGAGTTTCTCAGGCAATCTTTGAATAGCTTCGCGTATCCGCATGGTTGTTTCTTTTGCAATTACCCTATCAAGGAGTCCATCCTCATGCATTTGTCTATGAGACATCACATTCACCAGTTCTGGGTCAATATTCACTTTTCTCTTCTCTTTCTTCAGAAAATTCAAGCTTAATCTCATTCCTATGGTATATATCCAGTTGAAGAAATTTGCACCTTTTCTGAATCGATCTAATGCTTTGAAAGCACGTATAAACGTATCCATAGCAAGTTCATCGGCAGTAAAATGGTCATTTGTCATCCTATAGGTCAATCTGTAAATCCCCTTTTGATATTTCTTGACGAGCAGTTCAAACGCCTTTTCATCTCCCTTTTTGGCTCTTTCTATGAGCTCATCATCACTTAGTTCAACCTTCGCATTATTATCTACCATTTGAATCTTAAAAAATTCCCTTTTCTGCTCTATTTTTTCCCTGCAGCCGCAATATCTTCTTTGGTTTTAATAACCGCATCCACAATTCCATATTCTTTCGCCATCTCTGCTGACATCCAGAAATTCCTGTCAGAGTCCTTTTCTATCTTTTCTACAGCTTGCCCGGTATGATGCGCCAGTATATTATTCAGTTCTCTCTTCATCTTCATGATTTCTTTTGCATGAATTTCAATATCGATCGCCTGACCCTGAACACCACCCATTGGTTGATGGATAAGAACACGAGAATGAGGGAGCATAAACCGTTTCGATTTTGTTCCCGAGGATAGAAGAATTGCTGCCATGCTCGCTGCCATACCCATGCAAAATGTTGTCACATCCGGTTTAATGTACAGTATGGTATCGTAAATTGCAAGACCGGCTGAAACGATTCCCCCGCCAGAGTTTATGTAAATACTGATATCCTTATCCTTGTTTTCTGCTTCAAGAAACAACAATTGCGCAATAACAAGGTTTGCTACATCATCATCTATGATAGAACCTATAAACACAATGCGTTCTTTGAGTAACCTGGAATAAATGTCATAAGCACGTTCTGCTCTTCCCGTTTGCTCTATTACAATTGGTATTAATGGCATCTTCTCCTCCTACCCTTTTGTGAGGTACCTTATGAGAATGAAATCAAAAGCCTTCTCTCTCCTGAGCATGGTGATAATTTCATCAATTCCCCCTGATTGCTCAAGATACACTCGTAGTTTCTGCTTTTCAACTCCCTGACGGTACGCCTCTTTTTCTATAAAATCATTGATCTCTTTTCCAGATACCTCTATTATTTCTTTCTCTGCAATTCTATCGAGCAAAATATTTATGCGCGCTCTTCGTTCTGCTAATTTCCGCAACACTTCTCTATCAATTCCCTCCGCGTTTCCGGTAATTTCCTGTTGTTGTCTAAAATAGAATTCAACCAGAGCATCGGGTACCTCAAAATCATTCTCTTTTATTAATGTATCCAATAGCTTCTGTTTTGCTAAATCCCGCACTTTGTCATTCTCCTCTTTCGACAACTGCTGCTCAATTGACTCTTTTAATTCCATTAATGAACTAAATCCAACTGTTTTTGCAAAACCATCATCAAGTTTTGGAGTAGTTCTTTCTTTTACTTCCCTTACAGATATTTCAATCACAATGGACTGACCATGAAGCTCATCAACGGGAAATTTCTGTGGATACCCAATCTCGCCCTTTATATTCTGACCTCCATTTACACCATCCAGGAGTGAATGCAAAGAACCCTTTTTTTTCTTTTCAAGTTCAACAGTCATTCCCTGAACAGCATCTATTTCATTTCCCTGCTTATTGAAAGCAGTATAATCAAACTCAATGAAATCTCCAGTTTTTGAAGGACGGGATGCTGGTTTTAATGTGCTGGACTTCTTCAGAAGGTCTGAAAGCACAAGTTTCACATCAGTTCCACTAATTTTCTTTGTCTTATAAGTTGTTCTGATACCTTTAAGTTTGAGTTCAAAGGGGGGGATAACCTGGAAACGTGCACGAAAACTGATATTTCCTGTATCTTTTGATG
>SOKD01000036.1 GCA_004376305.1 Candidatus Cloacimonadota bacterium
ATATGCCGATAATAACGTTATTCCAGAGATAGATGATGCGATGCTCCCAGAGCATGAAAGCAGATATAATGACCCAGATTGCCACAAAGATATATACCCAGTATTTCCACATTTTCAGTAACTCCTTGAATGAAAGGATTTGTTTCTTACTCGAAAGAATCATTAAAGAAATGACAATGAAAGAGAGGGAGATAAGAATGGGTGCAATAACCGGACCAACCCACGGTCGCGGTATGAGAAAGAGGACGTCGCTCTTAAGGAGTGATTCGGGCCAGCGTATGAGGACAAAGAGCCATACATAGTAGGTGATATCCCATATACTGAAAGCAAAGAGAAAGTAAGCAAAACGCTTGAGCCAATCTTTTCGCGCGAGGAGCATACTCAGGGAGATCAACATTATAATGGTAGCAACCTCTCTTCCTGCCTCGGTGATGAGTATGCGGACTGGAACTGCTTTCAGTGACAATTCTGAAATGATATGGAATCCATCCTGGTAGTACAGTTCCCTTAAATAGACGACAACTGCCGATTCGGAGTATCCCATTGCGGTTGCAAAGAAAAGGAGTCCGGTCAATTTGAAAATATCTTCTCTTTCCAATTTCACCATGAATAATAAAAAAGGTGAAGGGAGAACCCCTCACCTTTTTTTATCAAGATAGAGTTACCTATTTAATAACAGTCAATCTCTCTGAGTAAGTACCATCTGGTGTTATTGCCTTGATGAAATAGACACCCTGTGTGAGAGTACCAACATTGAAATCATTGTTGAATACTCCCTCTTCTCTATCACCGTTGAAGATGGTCTTTACCAATCGTCCTGTTGCATCGTAGAGTCCGATATTCACCCTTCCTGGGGTTTTAAGCGAATAGGAGAGTTTTACAAGGTTCTGGGAAGGATTCGGTGAGATATTCAGGAAGCTGAGATAACCATTTGCGCCTGGCTTTTCTTCAACAGCTGAATTTGCGAAGTAGTCGTACCAGACAGCGACTGGACCATATTGTGAGTAAATGATAGCTGAGCTTCCCGAGTTGTTCCATCCTGCAACGGGTCTCATAACACCGGTCGCCATGTAATCACTGATACTATATGGTGTAAGAAAGCCTGTGGGATCTCCTGTCGTTGTCCATGTGAACAGTACTGAATCTCCAATATCTTCCTTGTATGCAACCGTGACTGAGCCTGTCTGTTTCCGTGAACGAAGAGAGGTCATGGTTTCATCTCCGCCGGTACCAATTGTTGTACCATACGTCCAGTTGACACCGCTGTCTGTTGTGTAGTAATACGCAATATTGACTGATGTACCGAAATCGAAGGTAACAAATGTCCAGCCGGTTACGGTCGCACCATGGCTGTAAGCGATATCAGTGTATGAAAGATCGGCAGCAGCCGAATTGTTGCTAATCTGCGAAGAACCAGAATAGGAAGATCCATAATTGGTGCTTCTTTTTATTCGAACCTCATTATTCGTAGTGAGCCTGTCATCACAGAAGGCGACACAGACATGTCCTCCTGCACCAGCAGCAATTTCCGGGTACTGGGGGATAATTGAGTTTGTAAAGATAAGCAAATCGCTTACCCAGCCGCTCCCTCCAAGGGCGTTTCTTGCTGCCCTGCTGTCGTACGTTGAACGTGCGGGCATGTATACACAATATGCATACGCGCCTGTTCCAATATCGGCATCCAGATCTGCATAATCAACGGTATCATGGACACTTTCCCATGCACCACCGGTTAATCCTAGATCGTTCCTTCTCATCCACAGGATCTGTTCCCCGTTGTCTTCATACCAGATACCCATCGAGCAGATCCAGGTATTATCTGATGCATCGCGTGCAACGCGGATCTTCGGATTCATAATGTATCCATTTGTGTTTACCATTGACCACCAGTATGTCCATGACTCACCGCCATTTGTTGAAATAAATATGTGGCATGAATCAGGATCGTCTCCTTGAATATCGACGATGGCATAGAGATCGCCCGTAACTACATCGACATCGAAGTCTATTCCACCGGGAACATCTCCATAGACGAGAATATCCGCATTCCACCGTGGTCCCATGCTGCCGCCGGGATGTCCCGGATCGAGGAATGGATTATAGTTTTGGTGGATTCCTCCATTGTATGCCTCAGGATCTCCTGACGTCGGATCGTTTGGATCGGGAAGGTCTTCCGGAAATACTATTCGGGGATTTCCTGGCGTGGATATCCCAGTAGGATTATCCGATTGTACTCCAATCTCCTGTGAGATATTATGGATCTCTATGCTTTCATTATCGGGTAGTCCCTCGATCTGATCCGCAAGCATCATACATGGAACAACAATGATTAAGGCTAAAATAAGACACTTCATGTTTTCTCCTTCTGTTTTGAAGAAAAATGGTTGTTGATTAAACTACTCACCTCCTTCTCTATTGATTTTATATGATTTACATAAGCTTTGCTCAATTGTATGTGCAAGCCTGATATGTGTCAAGCACTTTTCTGTGAATTTTTGATTAATTTTCTGCTCCCGCCATTTGATGTTGTCGTTCCCACGCACAAAGAACTGTCCAATATAGTGCTTAAATGGTTAAATGTCAAGGGCTTTTTGCAATAGCTTCGATTTTTAGGCGTTCGCCGTCGCTCAGGCTGCCTTCAAGTCCCCGCTCATGCCCCTCTTTATCCGTGATAATAATTCTACCGTTCCGTATATCGTGCACCATCGTATGCGTGAGGATATGTTTCACTTTCATCCCCTTGAAGACTTCAATTGCATTCCCGTTCAGATATACCTTAATCCTTTTTGATTCTTCCATCAGTGATAACTTTGATTTCTTTGTTTGACCGTATATAGTCGATGAGGATATCACTTATGAGAAGACCTGTGTCGGTGTAGTTTTTTCCTTTCTTAAAGGTTGTGTATCCATCACCGCCTGCTGCGAGAAAATCGCTGATAGCAACGGTGTACATTTTCTCCAATTCTACAGCTTTGGTCGCTATGCCGAGTGCGGTAATTTTTCCGTTTTGCATCTCCATTCTCAAACCGGAAACCTGAAGGAATCCGCCTGAGCCCGGTTCCAACTGAGCATTCTTGTTGAGTATTTCAAGAACTTGACTTCCCGATAACTGCATGGTAACAAGATGGTTTCCGTAAGGGAGAACGGTTAGCACGTGCTCAACGGTTATTTCACCTTCACCTATGCTTGCACGGATCCCCCCTCCATTTAGAAATGCGATATCTGCCTGTGCCATCGATCGTATAACGTCGGTGATAAGGTTGCCAAGGTTTGTTTCCCTGTTTCTCACCGCTTCTCTTTCGCCATTCAATGGAGTACGGGCGGTTCCAATAACATCTTTGAGACACTTGTCAAGTTTTGATGCATATTCATCAATAATTGCTTTAATTTCGGGGTTTTCCTCAATCTCTTCTAAAACAGGTATTAAGATACCTTCATATCGCGCAATACCGCCGTTCTCAATATCAAGATCGAGTCTTCCCACATATTCACCGTACTCGTATGCCTGACAGATTATCGTGTTTTTAATTTTCTCGGGGGTTTCGATCTTGGTGTGGGAATGTCCACCGATAATAATGTCAATACCTTTGGTAGATTGAGCAAGTTTCTTGTCCGTTTCGTATCCAAGGTGGGTGAGAGCAATGGTGAGATTTCCGGCATCAAGTTTTTCGAGGAGTTCCTTTGCCGTTGCAATGGGGTCACGGAATACCAGGCTTTTAACGTTCTTAGGATGTGTTGATAAGGGTGTTTCATCAGTTACCAGTCCCAGGATATGAATGCGAATACCCCTTATATTTTTGGTGAAGTAGGTTCTCACAATGGGTGCCTGTCCCCTTTCCGAGAGGACATTTGCTCCCAGGATTGCAAAATTTGCCATCTTCCTCAACGCATTCAGGTTTTCCTGACCGTAGTCGAATTCATGATTGCCAAGCACCATAGCATTGAGACCGATTTTGTTAAGGCACAGAAAGTCAGGTTCACCTTTGAAAACGGTGCTCATTGGAGTTCCCTGCAGGACATCTCCGGCACAGAGGAAGATGGTTGGTATGCCATTTTCGCCATTTTCCTGTTTTATTTCCCTAACAATCGTTGCAATTCTTGCCATCCCACCGATCACAAAATCATCTTTGTAATGAGCCTTAAACGGCGTGATATGCCCGTGGTAATCGTTAATATAGAGAATTGTCAGGTGTTTAAGCTCTCCTTTATGCGATTTTATCGTCTTTGGCGCGCAAGAAAAAGTAACAATTACAAGAGCGATGGTGAGAAGAGTGAAAATTTTCTTCATTAACCCTCCTTGATATTTAGATTAAACGCAAATACTCCGTTGGTCGCTGTACCATTTTACAGAGACCTTCCTTTTAAGTACGCCTGTTCTTCTCAACGGGAAAGCACTATTTATTTACCGTTAACAACAATGCAGGTCACGGTTTTTTGAATACCCTGAATCTTATGAATGCTATCAGTTATGTTTTTGGCGAGATCCTTTATATTCTTGCCGTGCATGAAAATGATGGCATCGTGGAGTCCGGTAACCAGGTGCGCGCTCTTGACGAATTTTTTCTTGCGAAGTTTTGCAATGACATTCTTCGCTGTTCCCGCTTTGGTGTTAATGAAAACGTACGCTTGAACCATGATACCTCCTTATTTAAGGGGTTAAAAGTTTCTTTTTGATTTCATCCGGAATAACGAGATTTTTCCCCTTTCAAAATACTCGAGATATTTTGCATAGTAAATGTATCCCATAGTATCCGTTTCAGCATCCTTTTCTATTTTCAATGGTTTCAGGTATATGTTATTCTTTCGAACAGAGCACCGGGTTTTGATGTGCCTTGTTGTAGAGCGGACAGCCATTTCCGCAGAGGTTAAGATCCGGGCAAACCGTGCATTTTTCCTCGATGTATTCCCTGTTTCTCAGGTAAAGCGCAGTATCTGAGTTCCAGATTTTATCCCAGGGGTCAACCAGGATGTTGCCCATTGTCTT
>SOKD01000078.1 GCA_004376305.1 Candidatus Cloacimonadota bacterium
GTTTATCCTCAATACTCTTCACCAGGCGACCAGAAATATCGAAAACACAAACACTTACCTTTGATGTGCGAAGCATCTCAAACTGCACATTCACCGTGTTCCTTGCTATTGAAGGAAAGATTGTAACAGTCTCAAATAACTTTGTTGGTAATCTCTCCTCAACAACACCTGGTGGGTCAAAACTGCCTGTTATGACTACAGGTCGTTTGCATGGATTTCCCCACCGGTCAACTATGGTTGATGTATCAGGATAGATCGTATCACCAACAGCAACAGAGGGAGCACCAACCAGTCCGGGCCATGAAATGCTGCACTTCTCAGCGGACACCCACTTTACATAAACAAAACCACTGTCATCCCACCATGAATGACCATTGCTCAATTTAAGCACATCATTAATAATAGCAGGAACCATTTGCGGAGCATTCGTGGAATCATCAAAGACAAGCATAACATAATCGTCGTAATCAATCCCGGGTTGCGGGTTGTTGCCATCAGAAGCGTATGCTGAATCAATATGCGGCGCTGTTGAATCAACGGTATAATCAAGCTGAATTTCTTGCAGTTCAGCAGAATAGTCGATATCGTTTGTACTACATTCCACCCGGTATTGAATATACCTGTCACCATTGTTCACTGAGATATAGCTTGACATGGTATCACCATACTGAGCAAAGGGACACATTTCCCAGGGAATTGCATTGGGCATTGAACTGTCTGAATCCGTTCTGACCTTAATCCCGAGGTTTTGACCATGAAGATTCTCATCCCAGGTAATGTATCCGAACCGAGAACTGCCATTCCCCGTTCCCACATCATAAACCGAAGAAACAAGGTTACCAGAACTCATATATGCTGCTTTGAATATTTCCCCTTCAATTTCAGTTCCGGCAAGCAAAAAACCTTTCCTGGTCTGATAAAAGGAAGTAGGTTTGTTCGTTGCTGCTCCACCAAGAGTGGCTGTTGTATCCCATGATAAACCCATATCGGTTGAGCGAAAAATCTTTACCTTAAAATCCAATCCCCTGCTGATCTGACCGGCGGCATATACTGTTCCGTCCTTATCAACTATCATCCCGATAATCGACCAGGCTCCCGGAGGCATTCCACAGGTACTCCAGGAATCTCCTAAATCAGTTGATCGATATACGATTCCGCTATCTTCTCCCATACCAGTGTAGAGCGCACCATAGCTGCCGGTTGTATCATTCCCAATATCCAGAGCAAAAGGTTTGCGGGTGGTATCGGGAAGATTTGTGCAGAGTTCCCAATTATTTCCTGTCGATAAAAACCTGAAAATTTTTGCACCATAGTTTGTATAGTATGCAGCGGCATAGAAACTACTATCTTCAGACAGGGTAAATTGGTAGATTGCAGCAGGTGTTTGATCGTTGTATTCAGGCTGTCTGGCAAATTCATTCCAATTATTTCCATCAAATCGGTATATCTTTGCCTGATCATTTCCTGCCCTTACGCTTGAAGCATATAAATAGTAGTCTGCTTCCAGCAATGAACTAATATATGTACCTTGTGCATTGCTGATAGAGTGAACGAATTTCCACATGCTGTCTCCCATTGCATGTGACTTATATATCCTCGCCGGATCGGTTCCAATGAAAATCTCACCAAAACTTGGAATAAGTATTGATTGAACTTTATACGTGGCGTTGGAAATAGTTGTTGTTGTATCCCACGTATTGCCATAATTACTGGACTTGAACAACTTTGCACTTCCCGCTGAACCAGCCCCTGTACCAGCATAGTAGTATCCAACATTATACGAGTACAGGGCATATACACCTACTGCACCCGGCATTTTCCCTATGGAATAAAAATTGAAAAAATCGGGAGCAAAGAGTGTTAGATAACCCGGTTTTCTCCATCCGTTTACACCGTTCCCTTCAAAGTATCCTGTGTGCTCCTGCCACTGAAAGTAACCATGTCCCCCGCTCCAGTCAGTCTGGATCCATGAATCAGCAAAAAGAAACAAGGGTAAAATAAGAATCAAAAAGAATAAATATTTCATTTTAATTGAGCATCCTATTGAACGAGTTCAGCACCGCATTTCTCGCAATACCAGCTATCCTTGCTGTTCATAAAATTGCATTTCGAACACGTTAACCCCTCACCTACTTCTTCTGAATCAAATTGAGGATCGGAGGTTTCCTCCTCATGCTCCACCTGCAATCCTTCTGTATCTTCAGCAAATCCTTCAAGTTTGCTTGTTTCCTCCTTAATAGCTTCCCCTTCTGAAATGATATCAGATGAGATGGGTTCATCAACTTCAGCTTGCGCTTCCTGAGTTTTTTCAGCTACTTCACTCTCTTTTAGTAATTCATCAATTGATTCTTCGAGACTTTCAGCAATCTCAATTTTCTCGTCTTGTTTATCTTTAGATGGTTCAAAGGCATCCACAAACTCCTTTTCCTGAATGAATTCTTCCTCTGTCGGCTTCTCCTCAACCACAGCAGACTCAACGTGCTCCTCTTCTGAAACTGGTTGGGAAACTTCCTCAACAACCTCTTCTGCAGCAACTTCAGTCACTTCAGGCTCTTTCGTTATCTCTTCCTCAACAAGGGCATCCTCCTTGGCTTCAATTTCGGCAGGTTTTTCTTCGGCAGGTTTTTCTTCGGCAGGTTTTTCTTCAGCAGGTATTTCTGCTTCTACCTTTTCTATTTCCTTTGCGGGCTTCTCTTTCACAAATTCTTTCATTGTATCAATTTCGCCCTGTACAGTATTCATTTTTTGATCGACATCTTTTAACTGAGACTCCTCTTCTGCCAGAATCTTATTGTATTCCTCCTCTTCAAACTCACCCAACTCAAACCTCAGTTTCAGTTCCTCAACCCTGTCGGCAAATGTGTCTCGCTCAGTCATGAGTCCTTCCGCTTTTTCCCTGAGCTCCGAAACCCGTGCTTCCATGACCTCGCTTTGTTCCTCCAGCGCCCCTTCAATTTCTGCAAGCTTGGCTTCATATTCTGTTTTAACCTTTAGGTAGATTTTTTCTTTGGTTGTCTCTTTCTTCGCTTCTAATTTGTTAAGTTTTGTCAGTAGATCATCCCGCAATTTCATCAATTCCTTTGGATCTGCTTTGTCATTTTCCGGCATAACCGCCTCCAGTTAAATAAGATTATATACGAGGTCAGTAAGGACAAGATGTGCTTCCTCACCCGTCTTCACCCTCACCTCGGCACGGTAGAGAAAATGCAGCCTGTCCTTTAATTCATCTATCGAGAAATACTTACTGTACTGAGCTTCCCTGTTGATTACAAAATAGAGTGTTCCCAGCTTTCTCGCAATATCTTTATTGAGTAATCCTTTCCGCTTGTAAAACAAAATCCCTTTAAGTCTGATAAAAAGTATCCTCAATATCGCAAGTATCTTTTCCGGAGGCTCTCCCCATCCCAGAAGATACACAAGAATTGCAAGCGCCTTTTCACGTTCTCGTCTCCCAACAGCGTCAGTAAGATCAAAAACCGTGTGTACCATATTGGAAGTGAGAACGCTGAGAGAATCGCTCCGTTTGATTACTTTCTTCTTTCCAACAAGTGTAATCATCTTATCCAATTCACCTGACAGAGAAAGCTGATTGTTACCCGCATACTCCATCAAAACCAGAATTGCATCTTTTTCTATAGAGCTTTCTCTTTTGCGAACGTAATCCACAATCCACTTCTGTAGTGAATCTCTCCGTAAATTTCCAAAACCCTCACTCCTCGATAATTTCCGTAGTTTGTCTAAAAAAGCAGACTTTACTTTCTTCGATGAAATAGCAATCATTACAAGAATGGTTGAATCAACGGGAGCGGTAAGAAATGTTAATAACTGTTTTCTGTCCATTTCAACGAGTTTATCAACTTTTTCAAGAATAATGAGTCTTTTGAGTGATGCCATAGGAGCAGTACATAGGGAACGCTTCAAGGTTCCCATATCAAATGCATTTTCACCTGCATCATACCTTTCAAAGTCAAATGATTCAAACCCCGGGTTCAGTACCTCATGTTTCAATGAAGCTACGATTTCATTCACCATATATTCATTCTCACCCGATAAAAAATAAGAAGAATAGAACTTTTTCTTCTTTATCTCTTGAAGAATCGTCTCTGTTATTATACTCATTGTTCTGTAACCGTCAACCAATTTATCTATAACTGTATCACATTTTGTTATTTAAAGTCAAGAAAAAAATGATTGCGCTTCTTCTGAATGCATAATAGCAGAGCAATGTCTTCCGATTTTTGCATATAATACTCAGTGAAATACTTTGCTCATCTTTAGATACTTTTTTGCTTGACTTTTTGATATCGATAACGTATTTATTTATATATGTTAGACTTAAAGTTTATCAGGGAGCATCGTGATACAGTTAAAGCAGCCGTAAGAAACAAAAATGAGAAAGCGGATATAGAGAAACTCCTGACGCTTGATGAAAATCTAAGAGGATTACAGAAAGAGCTCGATGCGCTGAGACACATTCGAAATACGGTTTCCAAGGAAATCGCCCAGGTGAAACGTTCCGGCAAAGAGGAACCGGAGAAGGTAAAAGAAATGAGAAAGCTGTCTTTGAATATTAAAGGCAAAGAAAAGCAAAAAAAGGAAATCAAGAATGCTATCGATGAAATCCTTATCTGGGTCCCGAACATCCCTCACGCAACAGTACCTGTTGGCAAAGATGCCTCTGCAAATAAGGTCATGCGAGAAGTAAAGGGAAAAAATCTTCCTTTTGATCCCCTTCCGCATTGGAAGCTTGCTGAAAATTGTAACCTTGTCGATTTCCGAAAGGGCTCGAAGGTTTCCGGCAGCAACTTCCCATTTTATACAGAATGTGGTGCACGGTTGGAGCGCGCCCTCATTAATTTCATGATCGATACTCATAGTGCAAATGGATACAAGGAAGTGTTCACTCCCTTTCTGGTTAGTAGTGATGCCATGTTTGGTACGGGAC
>SOKD01000339.1 GCA_004376305.1 Candidatus Cloacimonadota bacterium
AACGCTCGCAACATAAAAATCGGGAAAAAGCAATGAAGGTACTCCGCTCAAGACTTCTTGATACAAAACGAATGGAAGAGGAAAAGAAAATCGCGGAGAAGAGAAGAAATCAAGTAGGGACAGGTGATAGAAGTGAACGCATTAGAACATACAATTTCCCACAAAACAGGGTAACAGACCACAGAATCAGCCTTTCCCTGCATAAATTGGAAGCAATTCTCAATGGCGATCTGGATGAGATCATTAACAAGCTTACCATTGCAAGCAAAGATAATAATGTAACCGCAAGGATAATGGGAAAAGGTAAGGGATAAAGTAGAAATAAAAAACGAGAATTCCCTAATGTAGACGAAAAATGTGCTCGGTGTAATACAAAATTTCCATGATATTATAAGAGGATTATTTTAATTAAGTTTTCTGGAAATAAATATCCCAGCAATTCTCAATCTGGTACCAAAATGAAATGGACAATACGCTCTCTCATTAAAACTACTACTGATTTCTTACGAGAAAAAGTGATAGAAGAACCACGATTAACAACAGAACTCCTCCTCGCGCATGCGCTTGATATGAAAAGGGTCTCACTGTACCTCAGTTTTGACAAACCAATCAGAAAAGACGAATTATCACGCTTCCGTACACTCGTAAGAAGAAGATTGGCGCATGAACCGGTGCAATACATAATTGGCAATACCGGCTTTATGGGACTCGATATTGGTACCAGAAAAGAAGTGTTCATTCCAAGACAGGAGACAGAAATTCTTGCTTCCATTGTCAAATTGTGGATTGAAAGCAACGATCTTGATACATTTGTATTATATGATATAGGAACAGGAACAGGAGCAATCGCTCTCTTTTTCGCGCACTCCTTTAGTAACGTGAAGGTTTATGTATCCGACATCTCTGAGCGCGCACTTGAATGCGCCCGGGAGAATGCAAAAAACCTTAGTGTTGAGGCGCGAATAACCTTCATTGCAGGTAATTTGCTTGAACCATTCAAAAAAGCTCAAAAAGCGAATATAATTGTATCAAATCCTCCCTACATTCCATCAGCAGATATTCAAAATTTGCCTGAAATTGTAAAAAGGGAACCACATGAAGCGCTTGATGGAGGTGAAGACGGTCTTTTTTTTATTGGAGAAATAATAAAAGAAGCAAAAGAGTATTTGAAGCCAGAAGGCTTACTTGCCTTGGAGATCGGTAACAATCAATCAGAACAGGTAAAAGAACTTTTCTCAAAGGAAAAGGTATATGAGAATATTACTATTGTCCCTGATTTAAGAGGAATAAAGAGGGTGGTAACAGCTATACTTTTTTCTTATCTGTAGAATTCCCCTTCCCTATACACAATCTTTCCCTTAACTATGGTCATTACTGGATAACCGGTTAACTTCCATCCATCGTAGGGGGAGTTGCTGCTCTTTGACGCAAAATCCGCAACATTAACTGTCCATTCCTTGTCTGGATCAAAAATGGTAATGTATGCGTCGTTTCCTTGTTTAAGGCTCCGCTCGCCCATTCCAAGAATCCTTGCAGGATTAACACTGAACTTCTCTATTAATTCATTGAGGGTAAGTATATGTGTTTTCACCAGTTCCGTGCATGCTACTCCTATTGCAGTTTCAAGCCCTATAATGCCAAACGGTGCACTTCCAAACTCCATCTCCTTCTCAAATAAGGCATGAGGAGCATGATCTGTTGCAATTGCATCTATAATTCCCTTCTTTAATCCCTTTTTTAGAGCCTTCACATCTGCCTTGGTTCTCAAAGGAGGTTTCATTTTCAGATTTGAATCATAGGTGGCAAGGCAGGAAGAAGTAAGAGAAATATGGTGAGGGGTTACTTCTGCCGTAATTGCCAGGCCTTTTCTTTTTGCTTCACTGACAATTTCCAGCGATTCTCTTACTGAAAGATGGGCAATATGTAGTTTTCCTCCAACAAACTCAAGTATTGCTGTATCCCGAGCCAGCATGATGCTTTCGCCTATTGAAGGCATCCCTTTGAGTCCAAATTTTGTTGCATTAAAATCTTCATTCATCTGACCACCTTCGCATAGGTCGGGATCCTCCTCATGAACGATGATTACCTTGTTTACAATCCGTGAATACTCAAGAGCTTTTCTCATGATATGTCCGTTCTTAATAGGATATCCATCATCGCTAAATCCCTGACATCCTGCATTCATCATATCATTCATTTCAGACAATTCCTCACCTTCCTGGCTTTTCGTGACCGCGCCTATTGCATACACCTCAACGTACCCATTGCGGTCCGCAGTTTCCTTTACAAACCTTATCATCCCGGAATTATCAATAACAGGGTCGGTATTGGGCATTGCTGCAACTCCGGTAAACCCTCCTCTTGCGGCTGCCATGGTCCCGGACTCTATTGTCTCCTGGTCTTCCCTTCCCGGCTCGCGAAGATGAGTATGCATATCAATGAAGCCGGGACATACAACAAGTCCTTTAGCATCAATGATTTCACCATCCTTATCACCAAAGGTGCCCAGTGTCCTTATCTTATTACCCTCAATAAGAAGGTCAATCACCTCATCCAAGCCCTGAACGGGATCTATTACTCTTCCATCTTTAATTACGTATTTATTCTTCTGCGACTTCACCACTTTTCCCTCCACTTAAAAGGTACAAAATTGCCATCCTTACCGCAACACCATTGGTTACCTGCTCAAGGATTATGGAATGCTCTCCATCTGCAACCCGTGGGTCAAGTTCAATACCGCGGTTGATGGGTCCGGGATGCATTATCACAACATCCTTTTTTGCCCGTTTCAATCGCTCAGGGGTAATACAATACAGTTCAATGTATTCTCTTAATGATGGAAGCAAACCACCTTTCTGTCTTTCTTTCTGTATTCTTAAAACATAGATAACATCCTTTTCTTCTATCGCTTCATCAATATCAATGAAGACTTCTACACCCATATTTTCTATTTTGTACGGCATAAGGGTCGGCGGTGCGCACAGTGACACTTCAGCGCCCATCTTCTTTAATGCCCATATGTTCGAGCGTGCCACCCTGGAATGCATGACATCTCCCACAATGAGAACCTTTCGTCCCTCAATGCTGCCTAATCGTTCTTTAAGGCTCAAAAGGTCCAAAAGCGCTTGTGTTGGATGCTCATGTGTTCCATCACCAGCGTTAATAACGGATGCTTTAAGCCTCTTTGCAATAAAGTGCGGAGCACCCGCCATTGAATGTCTTATGACTACGAAATCAATCTTCATTGCTTCCAAGTTCCGAACAGTATCAAGGAGTGTCTCACCTTTGAGTACGCTTGAGGAAGAACTTGAAAGGTTGATTGAATCTGCTGAAAGCCTTTTCTCAGCCAAAGAAAATGAGGCAAGTGTCCTCGTACTTGCTTCAAAGAACAGATTAACTACTGTCTTACCTCTCAGATAGGGTACTTTTCTAATGGCACGCTCAGAGATTTCCCTCATCGTTTCTGCAGTATCAAGTATGATATTTATTTCCCTACGTGAGAGATTTTCAATACCCAACAGATCCTTTGTTTTAATCTCCATCCTTAACCTCCACTTGTCGCAGAACAACCCTATCTTCTCCATCAACCTCCTTGATTTTAACCTCAACGAGTTCATTGTCAGAGGTGGGAACATTCTTCCCGACATAATCCGGTCGAATAGGGAGTTCACGGTGACCTCTATCAATAAGAACTGCAAGTTGGATCTCCCTCGGTCTTCCAAAATCTATAATTTCATCAAGCGCAGCCCGAACCGTTCTACCTGTATAAAGTACATCATCGACAAGTATCACAATCTTGCCTGACACATTAAAGGGAATTTCTGTTTTCCCAATCTGGGGAAGATAATCTATGCTCGTAAAATCATCACGGTAAAGCGTTATATCAAGTACACCAAGGGGAAGTTTTTCTCCTTCAATATCCTCTATATGTGCCTGTATTCGCCCGGCAAGAATATCCCCGCGATTGCGAATTCCAATGAGTACAAGGTCTTTTGCTCCCTTATTCCTCTCAAGTATTTCATGCGAAATACGGGTAAGAGCACGCTTTATCTGCACATCATCCAGTACTGTTCCTTTCTCTTTTGTTGTCACGCATCCTCCTTTCATTATACTCTGCGCGGGCGTCATTCTTGTATTCATGCTTTGAATTCTCGACTCTGCTCTATACTCTTTGCCCTATGCATTTATTAGTCGAAGCAATTTCGCTGTTTTTAATTACCTCGAAATGTAAATGGGTAGCTATTTAAAAAAATCCTGACTTCTTCAGTCAGGTTATTTCATATCTTCCGTCTCATGCACTCCCCCTTTCCAGCCTCGCAGGACCGGATTAAAGGTTAACCTAAATTTTGTACTATATACTCCATCTTATTAAATATGTCAAGTTCTTTTTTGAGTTTTGAAGAAAAACCAGGCTTGCTGTATGAACGTACTTGCTCTCTGTGTTCTTTTTGAGTGCACCTTCAATGTTGTTTCAAATGAGCAAAACCACCGATTTCGCTTGATAAAAACAGGGAACTATATTATACTCTATTCATGCGATTGACCGCGCATGACAAAATCATTTCAAAACCAGTCAAGAATTTCCTTTTTCTTATCGCCGGAAATGGAATCCGCTGGATGCTCAGCTTTTTTGTAACCGTTTATCTTGCAAGGGTTCTTGGTGCTTCCGGTTTTGGAAAAATTAGTTTCGCGTTCTCAATTTTTGCGTATGGTGTTTTGCTGGGTGACCTCGGACTCACCATTCTCGGGACACGCGAAGTTGCACGGAAAAAGGATACTGACGAAATCTCATCAAATGTTTTGAGCCTTCGCTTCGTTCTTTCTCTCTTCGCCTTTGTCCTCCTTCTCCTGTTCAGTCTTTTCTTCCCCATGCAAAAGGATACAAAGGTTCTTCTTGCCCTTTATTCTTTTACTGGATAGAACTTCGTTCTTGATGTAATTT
>SOKD01000093.1 GCA_004376305.1 Candidatus Cloacimonadota bacterium
AATCGGAAAATTTCATCTATCTCCTCTCTGGTTACATCAGCAATAGAGATAAAGTCCTTCTTCATCAAATCTCCTCACCAATAAGAGTGATTGTTGAAAGGAATGCTGCAATAATGAAACGGCAAACTTCATGATTTGCGGACCTTTTTGTTCTTGCCCTGTGCTTTTGTCTTTGCGGGTTTTTTACTTTCAAGGGCTGCGGCTATTGCATCATCGATGGTATCGATGAAGACAAACTGCATACCCTTTTTGACCCTGTCAGAGATTTCTTCAAGGTTGGCTTTGTTCTTTTCGGGAAGGAGTATTTTTTTAATCCCGGCTCTCTTTGATGCCATTACTTTCTCCTTCACCCCTCCAATGGGAAGAATTTTGCCCCGCAGAGTAATTTCGCCGGTCATGGCAACATCGGGTTTAACCGGCTTTTCGGTCATGAGCGATACAAGTGCAACAGACATGGTAACACCTGCAGAAGGACCATCCTTTGGTATTGCGCCTTCCGGTATGTGGATATGCAAATCATACTTTTCGTAAAAATCATCGTCTATTCCGTATTTTACTGCATTGGCTCTTATGTAGGACAATGCAGCCTCCGCAGATTCCTGCATCACATCTCCCATCTGACCGGTAAGCGTGAGTGATTTTTTTCCCTTCATCTTGGTCGCTTCCACAAAAAGTATCTCTCCGCCCGCCTGTGTCCAGGCTAATCCTGTGGCAATACCAACTTCTCCTTTCCTTTCCGCAATCTCAGAATAGTATTTTTTTGGTCCAAGATATTGCCTGACTGTCCCCTCTTTGATGTCGGTCTTTCTTTTATAGCCTTCTACCACTTTTCGTGCAGTCTTGCGGCAGATCGCTCCGATTTCCCTCTCGAGATTTCGAACCCCAGCCTCACGTGTATAATCGTTAATGATTTCGACGACTGCTTTATCGGTAAACCTTATCAATTTGGGAGTAAGTCCATTTTCTTTTACCTGTCTCGGTATAAGGAAATGTTTTGCGATCTGGACTTTTTCCTGCAGGATGTAGCCCGGCAGTGTAATAATTTCCATTCTGTCCTTTAGAGCCGGGGGTATCGGATCGATTATATTCCCCGTTGTAATAAACATTACTTTTGATAGATTGAATGCTACTTCAAGGTAGTGATCACTGAAGGAACTATTCTGTTCAGGATCAAGTACTTCAAGGAGGGCGGCAGCCGGATCACCTCTGAAATCGACACCTATCTTATCAATTTCATCAAGCATGAAAACAGGATTATTTGAACCTGCCTGTTTGATGCCCTGGATGATTCGCCCCGGTAAAGCTGCCACGTACGTTCTCCGGTGTCCTCTGATTTCAGCCTCATCCCTTACACCACCCAGAGAGAACCTGACAAATTTTCTTCCGAGTGCTCGTGCTATGGATTTTCCCAATGATGTCTTTCCCACCCCGGGAGGTCCAATGAAACAGAGGATAGGTCCCTTTGCGTCCTTCTTTAGTTTTCTGACGGCAAGAAACTCAAGAATCCTTTCTTTTACATCATCAAGGTCATAATGATCTTCATTAAGTACCTTTGCAACTTTCTTTATGTCAAGATTATCTATTGTTTCCACTGCCCATGGAAGATTGACGAGCCAATCAAGGTAGGTCCGTATGACATGATATTCAGCAGCCTGAACAGGGATAATACCAAGTCGCTCAAGTTCTTTCATGGCGACCTTCTGGACATCCTTGGGCATTTGTGCTTCCTTTATTTTCTTTTTGAGTTCCTCTGTTTCGATGGTTCTCTCATCTTTTTCACCGAGTTCTTTTTGAATGGCTTTCAATTGCTCTCTCAGATAGAATTTTCTCTGGTCCTCGTCGATTTCATTTTTTACCTGCGATCGTATTTTTGCTCCGATTTCGAGAATATTGATCTCCTTCATAAGAATTGATGTGAGCTTTTGAAGCCGTTCAACGGGATTAATCATTTCGAGTATATTTTGCTTATCCTCCAGTTCGAAATTGAGGTTGGCAACGATGAAATCAGCAAGTCTTCCCGGCTCCTCAAGGTTGATAACGATTGCTTCGAGTTCTTCTGGCAGGTGGGGGGAAAGTTCAATGATTTTCTGAAACATTGAAACAATATTTCTCATGAGGGCTTCTACTTTCACTCCCTTTTCCCATTTCTCCTGGATTACATCAATACGTGCTTTCAGGTACGGAGATTCCTGAGTGAATTTCTTTATCCGTATCCTGAAGCTGCCCTGAACGAGAAGTCGCAGACTTCCATCTGGAAAGCGAAGCATCTTTGCAATGGTGGAAGCAGTCCCTATCCTGAATAAATCGTCCTTTCCCGGAACTTCTATTCTTGCATCCTTCTGTGCCACGAGACCGAGTATCTTGTCTCCACGAAGAGCATCGTCGATGAGTTTTATTGCTCGATCCTTGACAGCAACGAGCGGTACAATTATCATGGGAAAGACAATGGTTCCTTTAATGGGAAGAATAGGGAGCTCTTTGGGGATTTCCTTTACCGCTGGTTTTATATCATTTGTATCAATTATATTAAAAGGATCATTACCCTTTTTATTGATCATTGCATCTCCTTTTTATTCTATCTCAATAACCTTTTCTTCTTTATCGCCAATATTCAGTTTTGGGAGCATAATTTTGAGGAGTCCCTGTTCATATTCGACCGTTACATCTTCAGCTTTTATTGCGCATGGAATGAAGACAAGACGCTCAAATGGACCGAAATTCAGTTCCATGTAGTAGTAATTCCTTCTTCCATCCTTCTTTGATGGATCTTTCCTGAACCCCTTGATATTGAGATAGTTCCCTTCAAGAGTAATTTTCAGTTCTTTTTTTTCGATTCCCGCAATTTCGATAAGTATAACGATATTCTCATCCGTTTCGTAAACATCGCAGGTAGGCATCCAGACACCTCTTCCAGAGAGAGCGAGTGGATCGGTGAATACTCGCCTGAAAATATTTTCCATCCTTTCGTGTGTTTTCTTTATGCCTTTTATTATATCGTCGTCAGCCATCATATCCTCCAGTCAGTTCGACCTTTCCTTCACCCTCGATCACTTTTCCCACTTTGCAAAAATCTTCATTCTTTGATTTCAAAAACGTCTCAAGCTCATGCTCTTGTTCAGAACCAACCACAAGGACCATTCCGATACCCATATTGAATGTATGATACATCTCTGCAGCTGGTATATCGCCATTCTCCTGCAGGAAGCTGAAGATGGGAGGTGTTTCCCATGTTGATGTATCGATCACGGCGGAGCAGGTGTGGGGAAGGGTTCGTGGGATATTATCGTAAAAACCACCACCGGTAATATGTGCGTATCCTTTTATGATTCCGATTTCTCTTAGGGGGGAAAGAAGTGGGTAATAGGATCTATGTATTTTCAGCAGCTCGTCTCCAACGTAGTTTTTTATCTCAGGTAAATAGTCTTCAACCGTTAGTTTGAGTTTTCCAAAGAGGATTTTCCGTACAAGGGAAAAGCCATTCGTGTGCAGTCCGTTTGATTTGAGGCCGATGAGGATATCTCCTGGTTTTACCTTTTTGATATCAGGTATCCTTTTCTTTTCAACGATGCCAATTATAAAACCTGCAATGTCGTAATGCTTTTCCTTGTAGAAATCAGGCATCTCTGCCATTTCTCCTCCAATGAGGGAGCAGTTATTCTCCTTGCATCCTTTTGCAAGACCAATAATAATTTCTTCAATCATATTCTCATTCAGCTTTGGGGTTGCTATGTAATCGAGAAAGAAAAGCGGTTCAGCACCGCTCGTGAGTATATCGTTAACACAATGATTTACCAGATCATGACCGGTGGTGTCGTACCGTTCGGTCATAGATGAAATTTCAAGCTTTGTGCCCACACCGTCTGTGCTTGAAACAAGAACAGGTTGTGAATACGAGTGTTTCATCTCGTAGAGTGCGCCAAAACTGCCAATATCAGTCAGGACATTTTTGGAAAACGTTTCGCGTGCAAGTCTTCTTATGCTTTTTACGGATTTCTGAGCAGCCTTGATATTAACTCCTGCATCTCTGTATTTCATCTTTTTCGCTTCAGTAGACTTCTGTTTATTCTCACTATTCACTTGGTATTATTATACATGACCACATGCCTGTTAAGGAGATGGTAGTATTGACCGTATCCCTCAAATTTGTTGATGCTGAAAATCCAATGATTGTTGAGTCAGGAGACTTGAGCAGGAAATTAACAGTGAAAAGTGAGCCCGTTCCTGAAACTCCCTTTGGCACACCGCCTATAATGCCAAATGTTACTTTCGCATAAGGAAGTGAGTCTGCATGCTCGGTAATCATCTGAATTTCACCACCGTTCATTGTCAGGAAATCTTCTTCTGGTGAGATACTGTCAATCTTTATTTTTGCATTGTCGTAGGTGAGTTCAATATACCCGAGCATAAGATCACGCACGTCCTCCGCTAATACGGTAAAAGAAACTGGTTGAGATACCGTGGTTTCTATTTCGCGTTTTTTTATCCAGAGTGCCGGTCCAGAAATGGCGTCAATGTAAAATGCAATGGAATCAGGGGTTAAATCTTCCCTGTTGAATTCAGTTTCTCGCGAGGTGACGATGAGTGTATGCATTCCTTCATCGAGAAAAACTGTTGCTGACGTATCAGATTTCCAAGCCGACCATGTATTGCTGTCGAGTTTGAATCTGAATTCCTCGGCATTGTCATACCCGGTCCACTGACAGGTAATGAGTGCGTTGTTCAGCGTATCACTATCAAGAGGATATACAATCTGCGTATCAGGAGCGGGAGGGATTCCGTTCTTACCATTTTTCCTGCACGCCTGGTTTGAAAACAACAATATAAGTGTAAAAAATAGGGAAAAGTATTTCTTTACCATAATT
>SOKD01000249.1 GCA_004376305.1 Candidatus Cloacimonadota bacterium
CGTGAATTGCCAATAAATGCTACGCCACCGCCATTAGGATTATTAACGAAGTGCTCGGCGATTGAATTGTAATCAAAGGCAGCAGCCCAGCAACCAATGGAATAGAGGATACCCTGTCGGTCGCCATTGACCAGATTATCCATATCAGAAATCCACAGGTAGTCATCGCCAATACTCATTACTGTATACCAGGCATGACCGCTGTGATTAAGAAGGTTCTGACCAGCATTGATTGCTGCCATGCAGGTATTCCAGTTCAAGTTATTATAAGGGTCTTCATAAAGTTTGGTAAAAATGAATTTGTCCGAGATGTACAGACTGTCTATCAGCTCTTTTGACATTGCGCCATTTGTATAGGGATCATCCCAGAGAACCATTGCAAAGAAGAGTATATTTAATTCATAATCCAGCGGCGGGTTTTTTTCGTACGTTAGAATTTTGTTGACGAATGTACTCACCTGTGTTGGAGATGATACAGGTGCCCTGCCAATAAATAAATCGGGATAGAGGTCTACAGAATCTGCAATTTCACCAAATGGTCCTGTTCCATTATAGTTCCAATCTCCATCAAGGTCAGCATAGTAAAGATCAGCTCTTAGACTGTCTTCATCGATCTGATAATAAGCCTCGCATGTCATGGCATAGGCAATGCGTGAAGGAATGATATTATCATCACCACCTAAGAGAATCCAGATGGTGCCCCAGTTTGCGTTTGCATCTATTATAAAATTCCTGATTCTCTCCTGATTATCAACTCCCGGGCAATTGCTATATATTGAATCCGTTGTTACAATGTGTGCCCGTACGCCCTTTTGTGTTTTCCAATCACAGAGGGGTTGAAAATACGATGCAAAAGCAGATGATGTTATGATAACATAATCAATGGTGGAATCACCATCAACAGCATACGATGGCTCATAATCAACGGTTTGCTTTTCACAGATAGATTGCAATGCTTTATTGAGAGCATTTCGCGCAGGGGTGGAGATTTTTTTTGCTGTAGTTTCTTTCATTCCGGGTTTGTAGTTAATGCTGAATGTTATCTCGCTTATTCGATTTATTTTTTTCTCTGCCGGGATATACTGGAAAGGATATATATTGATGCTTACAATCCTGTAACCGAAAAAGTTTCCTGTTGCCCCGATTTCGATACACTGTTCCGGATACGGTTTCAGGCTGCTGTAGATGGCGGGATTGGAATTAACCCATGGTGCCGGTTCGAAATCATGAAATGGCGTATTCAGGATGGATGGTTTCTGAACAGGAAAGATATCGAATGTTCCCTCTATCCTTTCACTGCGCTGCGAAATAATTTCCAGATCCGTTACGACTGCGTTCGAAGGAATAAGGTAATGTTTTGTTATAATGGGAAGTTGAGGGTTTCCGGGGATTGCGGTAAGGTCAGCTCCCGGAAAGGTTATCATATCATAACCTTTTACTCTGGTGATTACGGGCATCTCATCGAAATGAATGGTTTCAACGATACCCGCATACAAAGATGTTATACAAAGAAGAAGCAGAATACAGCAATACATCGAGTTTTTCATTTTTTCCTCCCGGATACCGGTACTGCTGGATTAAAAGTTCTTTCAAAGACCATATAATGAACACTAATAGTCATTTACAAAAAAGTCAAGACAAAACTCGACATCAGGAGTGTTGAGTTTTCAAGAAGGGAGGTGTTTTATTTGGAATTCTTGGAGGTTGTTTTGGTTCAACAAAGATGGTTTTTTCGTTTATAAGAAGAACTTTGCCTGGTCCAAGTTTTTTTGATTTTCTTACATACCTGCGCTCGGTATAACTTACCGGTACGATGGTTGAGTGTTTTGCTTTGCTGTAGTATGCTGCAATTTTTGCCGCATCATGAATATCTTCTCTGGATAGGGCGCCATCATTTATCAAGACAGTATGGCTCCCCGGGGCTTCACGAACATGGAAGAATATATCCAGTTTTTTTGCAACTCCAAAAGTGAGCAGATCATTCTCTTTTTTATTTCTTCCAACAAGAACAATCTTTCCACTCTGAGTGCAAAATGTTCTGAACCTTCTTACCACGGTTTGCGGTTTCCCTTTGAGTGATTTTTGGGGCAGAAAGGTTTCCTTCAATTCCTGTAGTTCCTGAGATTCTGCTCTGTCGATGGAAATACGCAGGTGCTCCAGGGATTTTATTTCTGAGCGTATATGGAAAAGACGTTTTGTGATTATCTCTCCGCTTCTTTTTGCCTTACGTGCTTTTTTAAAATATGCTTCGGCATTTTTTACCGCCGATTTCGCTGGATCAAGTTGAATAGCTATAACTTCTTGTTCATGGTACGGATCGGTTACTTTCAGAAGTTTTTGTCCCTTTTTGATTCTTTGGATATGGACAAGGATAAGTTCTCCCTTCCCCTTAAACTCCTTGCTCATGTGAACCGTTTTGTGGTCCTCATTCAGTTTCAATTGAGTCTTTTTTGCACTTTTAATCTTCTTTGTTACTGCTTTTTTAATTTTATTCCGTGTTTCCTCAAGAGCAATGGAGTCGTACAATACGGTAAGTGCATCGCTGAAAGATTTAGTTGCCTGCGCTGCAGGTGAGAGTTGAAAAGGAGAAATAAAAGGGGGATGTTCATGCTGGTAAACGAGATATGGCTTTGGTTTTGTTACTATTTTCTGAAACACATTTCTGATTATTGTGTCATCATCATTGCTGAGGAGTTCACTGAGCCAGGCAGGGGGTTTTCTGAATCGTTGTTTCAGTTCTTTTCTCAGATCTATTGAATTGATGATGATTTCAAGTTCTCTTTCTGGCTCAAGCTGGAATAATTCATCGAGTGTCTTCTCACCGAACCTGTACGTTACTTTTTTCTTTGTTTTTGATTTTCTCATTTGAGCAAGAACCACTGATTCAGCATCAAGTAGAAAAATGTTTGAAGATGGACCGGTAAGCTCGAAAATGAGAAAATGTGATACATCTGCTCTCTCTTCCTTGAAATGAATGCAGAAGATTCTGTCCAATCCAAATTGCTTTATGCTTTGTACAGTTTGGTGTTTGAGAAGGTTTTCAAAGGAATGTTTTTTAAGATTCTGTATTCCTTCCACGGGGAGCAAACAAACCCTATAGAAAAAAGGATGTATAGATGCAAGAAGGGTATGCTCAAAGAACACGATGAAAAGATTATTTTCACTGTCCTGTTTTACTGCCCTGACCTTTTTTCCCAGCAGGACGTTGAATTCTTTGAGAAGGCAGTACAGCAGAATGCTGTCGAAATATGGATTAATATACTTCATAGTAATTCAAAATCCCCCACACTTTTATTTTTCGTATGGGGGATAGGAGAAAATCAAATTATGATCCGTATAGTTTGCGTTATTGAACTTTTCGACGGCGTCTTTTCCTGCGAACGAGCAGGGCAATGATAATCCAGATAATTGCAATGATGATAAAGAGAGGAATGAGAATGATGATGAACCATATAATACCGAAGAAGAATTTAATTGCGATTTGAAAAGCCCGTATGAAGCCTTCTTTTATGCCAATTGTTTCAATTATTGGAATGGTCCTGTTGTAAATAGTAATATGTATTCGCGCATAGTCAGTTTTGCTGTCTAGATACCGCACTCTTCCTTCCAGTCTTTCGATTTCCTCTCCCACCCGTTCGATTTCTCGTTCTACTTCAAGTATTTCCTTGACCTTGTATGCTTTTCTGAGAAGGTCAAAGAGTCTTTCACGGACTTTCCGCTTGTTCTTAAGTCGTGCTTGAATATCGTAGTATTCTTCGGTAACATCCTCTTCGCTTATGCTCTTCGATTCAATATCCCCGATGGTTTTTATTTCATTAAGCAGTGCCATGAAATGCTTCGGGGGAATTTTAATTTCAATCAGCGCTTCCTCGCTCTCCTCCCATTTTGAAGTTGATGAATTGACAATCATCCCATCGTATTTCTTGGCAAGAAGAAGTGCTCTATCATAGGCTTCGTTAACTTTTGGAGAACGAATGGTAACATACGCTGTCCTGACAATTTTTTCTTCTATTCTTGTCGCATCTGCCAGCATTTCTCCTGATCCTGAAGCATATTCAGCGTCATAACCCGCAGTGGCAACGTCTCCTTCAAGAGCAGTTCCTCTTTCGGCTCGTTTTTTGGAAAGACTACCCTTCGGGGCAAGATCCATATCGAAGGATTCTTTACAACCAGCGATAATCAGCAGTAGTATGATTATGAATAATAATTTTTTCATAATACCTCCTTTACTTGTTTCTCTTATTTACCCCGGAGAGCAATAATTATTCCCTCCCAGAATGATTTTCTGGATGCAGATGAAATGTACAGGATTACCACAGGGTTATTAAGAGTACCTTGACCCATTTAAGATTAGAGGCATCCGCCGCCGAAACCTCCTCCCATTCCGCCGCAACCTCCTCCCATTCCGCCACAGCCTCCACCGCTGGATTTATAGGTGATGCCAAATGAAATCTTCAGAAGATGATGCGGTCCTCCGACCTCGTCGCCAAGGTTTGCTAAATTGAGTGAAGATTGGGTGTCGAGGACAATTCTAAAGTCATACGTTCTGAAAGCAATCACACCTGCGTTGAGGTTCAGTCCCAGCCCATTTGATGCTTCAGCAATAAGATCTCGGTGAATTCCATACTCATCAGGGAGTTTTTTTGCAAGCATCAAATGTCTCATTCCCATGCCACCTCCCGCGTAGGGGCAGAAATCGCTTTTCGTAAAGAGATAGAAAATTGATATTTCAGGATATATACCCTCTGCGGCAGTTACGATTGTATCCGTTGAACTTAAATGTGTGGTAAAAGGAGAAGTGATC
>SOKD01000123.1 GCA_004376305.1 Candidatus Cloacimonadota bacterium
TTGGCGACTTCAACACCCAGTCGCTTTCTGTTCACAGCTTCAACACCCTTCTGAAAAATGAGCAATCCATCATAACTTGAAACAATAATGGAAAGCACCCTGTCGATCTTCAGAATTCTATCAAGGATTTTCGCAACTCTCTTATTTATTATCATCTTCTACACCTCTTTGTTCATCGTAAGACCTTCAAGGATCCGTGGGAGCATAATTCTGAGCAAACCAAAGTTATTTGCATCTCTGGCAATAACGAAGCAATCGTAGCCCTTTTTCTCAAAAATATAAAAAACACCTTTTTCTATCTCGATCATTGCCAGTTCAAATCCACCCATTTCCAACTGGTCAGAAGCCGATTTAAGAGCGCCAATCAGGGTATCAAGCAACGGAATTAAATCATCCACTTCACCAATGAGCTCAGGATTTTTTATGATTATTCCATTGTGCAATCGAAAGAAACAGCTCACGACACCTTTAATTTTCAGTATTTTCCCCATTTTCTCATGAAAAGGTCTGCCGATCTCCTCTAACTGCTCCTCACTTAATTCAAACGACTCGTCTGAAATCATACGTTTTGTTGTTTCGACACCACCTATCAAACCTTCCGCAATTTCATCATCCTCTGCTGGCATATCCTCAACATGCTTAAACCCAAAATCAGAATCTTCTTCCGCTATCCCCTCCCTTTGCACTTCAGCAAGCAGCTCCTGTGGTAGGTCACCAACCTTTTCTAATGCTTCAACCACTTTTCCATTATCAAGAACATGCTCTTCTACGGCAGCAATACTACCATCGATCTTATCCGGGAGTTGCTTTTCAATCTCCTCAAGCGTTTCTTTTTCATCCACGACTTCAAATTCTTTCTCTTTCTTTTCTTCCTTTACCAGTTGTTCAATTCCGTTAGTGATTTGCTGCAATAATTCCCTTGCTGATACATTTGCAGGATCTTTCTGTAGGAGTTCAGTGAGGTGTTTCTGTGCACCCTCTCTATCTCCTTTCTCAACCAGTGCTTTAGCAAGAATGAGATGTGCCTGCTCATTCTCAGGTTCTATCTCCAGCCCTGACTTACACAGATCAATTGCCTCATCCACCATTCCATTATCCAGATACATAGATGCCAGTGAAATAAAAATCAACGAATTCGGAGCCTTTTCTAACTTATCGTCTTTGTTTTCCATTTATCCAATTAATTTAAGGATTGTACTGAGAACCATATCGAGTTTGCCAATATCCTCAGAAGATTGCTCACCCGGTTCAAGCATTAGTTTTGTTGTTATCTCTTTTGCTTTCGCGAATTTGCCCAGGCGTATGTGCGTGAGCGCAAGATCATAGAGCGACTTCCTATCATCAGGATACAGTGAAACAATCTTGTTCAACAGAGAACATGAAGCTTCAAATTTTCCATCCAAAGAGAACTCACCCGCAATATCCAGAAGCATTTGTTTTGGCCCAGCTGGAATTTCCTCCTCCTCTTCTTCATACAATTCTTCAACAGCAGCCAACAATGCAGCTTTCATCAAACCATAGATATGTTTTTTTGTATCATATTCATTTCCTATAATATCAATAATATCACCCACGCTGCGGACACCATCAACATAAGAGATAATTTCCCAATCCTCTGTAGTTAAATCAAGACTGTTTGCATCTGATGCTTTCGGTGATAGTATGAGCACGGTGTTCTTCGAAGGAAGATTCTGCTTAATTTTCGCAAGCTCATCTATCCTCCGGGATGCTTCAAGGATAAGGTTATCAATTTTCAATTTGAATTCATCCTTCAAACCATCCGGTAGTTCCTGATCATGAAAGGAAAAACGCCCTTTGTTTGCATCAAGAATAGAGTAAATCATTTCCTTTGCAGCCTTCTTGTCTCTTATAAGATCTCCCTTTTTAAGTGAAATAATTTTACCACCTTTGAAGAAGATCTGTATTGGTTTCCCATCAATCCTGACATCAAGGGTGCCCGTTTTCTGGCTTAGAGCAAGAAGCTGAAAAAGGTCAAAAAGACTGAGTTCCTCTATCGGTCCTTCAAATGGCAAACACAACCCCCTATTTTAAGTTCCTTCCCAGTATTTGTGCCCAGTTCTGCGCTACCCGAATGCTTTTCCTTGCCTCTTCGGCAAGATGACTCCCCGAATCAATCGATACCACCTCTTCCCATCTTCTGATTGCCTCCATTATGTTTCCAGTTTTTGCAGAGAGTGTACCCTTCAAATAGATTGCCTTCAAATTATCATGCTTTATCTTTAATGATTTTTCAAGAACCTCATTAGCTTTTTCATAATCTTCGCTGTCCATGTATACTTCCGCCATCTCTGCAAAGACCTCTCCATCAAGCGGATTTGCATCAATAGCGGCATTAAATGATGAAAGCGCAAGTTCTGGTTTTGACAATGCCTTGTAACAGAATCCAAGGTAACGGTAAGCAGAAATCTTGTCTTCATCGAATTCAAGAACTGTATTAAACTCATCCAGCGATTCCTCATAAAATCCGCCATTCAACAAAAGCTTGCCGAGGGCATAATGAATTTTTGTTGAATTTGGGGTAAGCTCTTTTGCATCGTTAAGATACGATATCGCTTCCTTTACTCTTCCGTCGAGTTCACATAATCTGGCAAGATTTGTATAAATCTTCACCTCTTTTATATCCTTCCTGAGACTTTCTTTAAGTATCGTCTCCGCTTCTTTCAGGCGATATTCCTGAATGTATAATTCCGCAAGAAACTGCTGCAGTTCGCTATCATCAGGTTTCTTGGCAAGCAATTCTTTAACTAGTTTTTCCGCTTCCTCTGTTCTGGACATTTCACGATAACACTTAGCAATCCCGTACAGCATCTCAATGTTGTCTGGCACCACAGTTCTTGCCTTCTCGAAAACAGAAAGTGCTTCCCCCCATAGGCCATCATTATAATACAATGCACCAAGCAGTTTAAGCGCTTCAAAATCATTCTCATGAGTGCGAAGATGTTCTTGCAGGTATTCTTTTCCCTCCTTGCGATTTCCTTTATCAATACTCTTTTTTGCCAACTCTAGGAAATTCTTTTTTGCTGCCTTCAAACCAATGTCTTCTATCTCAATATCGAAAATATTATCTAATCCAGTATCTTGCTCCATATCAATAAGGAAAAGACTCTCCTCGGATGAACAAAGCTCTCTGGACAGATCCCGTGCGACCAGCACATCCAGGTTATCTGCATACAGATCCACACCAAGTTTGAAGCGATTGCTCGTGTAGTACGGTTCTATCTCAAGAGCCTTTTTCGTCTCTTCAAGAGCTTCATCATACATCCCGAGTTGCGAGAGGGTAAAACTCAAATTGTAATGAGCCTCTGCATAGTTCGGATCAAGTTGAATTGCTTTCTTAAAAACCTTTATTGCATCCTCGTATTTCTTCTGACTGATATAAACAATACCAACGTTATTGTATGCGACAGGATAATCTTCTTTGATTGAAAATATTTTATTAAAAATTCGCATTGCATCTTCATTCCTGCCCTCCTGGAAGTAGATCATACCCAGGTTGAGAAAAGCATCCGGATATTTTTCATTAAGTGCAATGGCACTTTTCAGACTTTCAACTCCCTTCTCCTTTTCTCCGATATGGAAATAAGCAACAGCAATATTATTATAAGCCATAACGTAATTACCATCAATTTCAATTGCCTTCTTGTAGTAATTAATTGCTTCTTCAAGATTACCCAGCTTATGATAAGCAACGCCAAGATCGTTAAAAGCCTTTGGAGATGTCGAATCGATGTCAATTACCCTTTTGTATTCTTTTATTGCTTCTTCATTCATTCCTTTGAGCAGGTGCAGCTCAGCAATTTGCTGGTGTATAATCACCTGGTTCTTCTGTATTTCATCTGCTTTCTTGAATTCCTTCAGAGCATCATCAAGAAATCCTTTATTTCTGTATGCCATCCCAAGATTGAAGTGCGTCAAGAAACTATCAGGTTGAATTCCAAGAGATTCATTGAGTTCCTTTCTCGCCCTGATAACATCAAGCTTCTCTGGTGGTGTAACTCCAAGGTTTGGATGTGTTCTCGCAAATTTAGGATTCAGCTTAATGGCTTTCTTTGTTTCCTCAACCGCCTGAGCAAACAATCCCTTTTCACCATAAACGAATCCAAGAAGGAAATGTGCTTCGGCAAGGTTATTATTAAGCTTTATTGCCGTCTTGAATTCAGATACCGATTTACTGAGCAATCCTTGGTTATAGAAAACCTCACCAAGATTTAAATGAATAAGAGGAGAGGATTTTGCACCTTGAAGTTTTAAGGAAATGTTGAGTTCTTCAAGCGCTTCATCGTACAAACCGAGACTCTTAAAAACAATACCAAGTTGAAAATGTGCATCTGAGTGACCAGGATCGCTTTTCAGAATCTTCTTGAACTCCGGGATTGAATTGAGAAAATCCCCTGTATTTTTATATGCTACAGCAAGCTTGTATCGAGTCTCCAGATCATCCGGATTCTTCGCAAGAATATTTTTGCATTCAGTTACCGTTTCATCGAAGACACCCGTCGTTCTTTGAATAGTTTCGAGGTTATCCTTTGCCAGCACAAACTTGGGGTCAATTTCCAGTGCTTTCTTTAACTCTTCTATTGCCTCCTGGTACAAACCTTTGTTATAGTAAACAACGGCAAGGTTATTGTGAGCACCGGCATCCTTTGGATCAATTTTCGTGGCAAAATTGAGTAAGATCTCCTTCTCTTGGTCCGATATATGCCTTGTATCCATCATCTTACAAAAGATTAAATCCTTTTAGTATAATCT
>SOKD01000349.1 GCA_004376305.1 Candidatus Cloacimonadota bacterium
TCATAACTGTTCCTGGTGTTATGACCTCAACAACATCCTGTTTGACGATTCCTCTTGCCAGTGCTGGATCCTCAACTTGCTCACAGATGGCGACTTTCAGACCAGCTCTGATAAGTTTTGTAATGTAGTTATCAGCAGCCTTTACAGGAATTCCTGCAAGTGGAACGCGATTACCTTTCCCGTGCGGGCGGGAAGTGAGTGCAATATTAAGAATTTTGGAGGCAATTTCAGCATCCTTAAAAAATGTTTCGTAGAAGTCTCCCATTCTGAAGAGAAGAATGCTATCTTCATACTGCGCTTTTAGTTTAAAATATTGTTTGAGAAGGGGTGTTGGTTCTTCCATGGGAATTTGTTTACACTAAAAATGTGCAATTGTTCTCCTGGTATTCCAGAGTATTGCGTCTATTTTAATTTTCTTATCTTTACAATCCAGAACTGAATATCTTCCTTTTGTTTGAAGAGTTTTGAAAACCCCCTTGCTTTTTCCTTATTATCAAATTCTCCGATGAGAACCTTGTAATACTTAATACCTTTTTGTTTGGTAATTGCAAGCCATGTTCTGTATCCTTTATCGCTATATGTTTCAGTGAGGCTGCTAGCACTTTCTTTATTTTGAAAGGAGCCGATTTGTATGCTGTAGATGCTTTTTAATTCTTTGAGATTTGAAAGTGCTTTATGGGCAATGGTATATGAAATTGAATCAGCGCTATTCACTTTCATATACCATGCCATTGATCTGGTTGTATCATTCAGCGCCTCGTATGAAAGTGCGATCCAGATACATGTTTGTCCGGAGTAAGGTGTTTCGGTCTCAGATTTTACTATTTGTTTAAAGGCAGCAATTGCTTTTTTGTATGATTTCTTGAGGAAATGATATTGTGAAAGTAAGAAGAGTGCACGAATGCGGTGTTTGCTCTGTGGATAATCTTTAATGATGGACTGGAAGTGCGTAATTGACTTACGGGCATCCTGCGCAAGCAGTCCCTTGTACAGGAGTATTTCAGCAGCATGAGATGATGAAGGTGCTATCTCCTTGAGTTTCTGTTGTGCTTCCCGGAATCTTCCTTCTTCATAAAGTTCCCTTAGGATGTCCAGTTGCTTTTCTGATGCGGAAAAGAGCAGACATAGAGAGAGAGAAATGAGAATATTCATCAGAAATTTCTCTCTCCTGCCTGGGTTTGCAACCACCAGTTGAAGTCGATGGCAATTGAATCATCATCTTGAGTTGTTGAATGGATGAAAACCTTTGCATAATGCGGTTCAACATCAGTAATCATATAGTAGTAGTAATATCCACATTCTTCAGAAACACCGTATCCTGATTCAGGCGCGACATTCAGGTTATCAGAACTTTTTTGTATGCCACCACCTTGTGGTGTTTGCAGCACGGAAGCAGGCACAGTTAAATACGCTTTTAATTGGAATGAGCCGTATAATTCACCGTTATGTTCAAAGATAAAAGTTGCATTACCATTTTTTGGTGCCGAAAGATTATTGGACCCGGAAATGACATTTGGTGCGGGGATCGGATTAAGCCCGCACCCATTTACCAGGAACAACACGGATGCAAATAATGAGAGGAAGCTCATACACAATGCTCGGTGAAGGAATAAACAAAATATTCTATTCTGCCAATGGTTCATGCGGTAACCTCCAAAGAGAAAGTTTCCAGCGCTCCGCAATCAGGACAGCGTATGATAAAAGTTTGAGATTGGGCACCACATTCGGAGCATATGTACAGTTCCTTCTGTTTCAAGGTATCAACGATTCGACGGAGTATCTGCGTTGATTCACTCTTTGACTCTTCCATCTCCGTGAGAAGCAGCAGCAGATTCATCATAAGAGAGTTTGAATTCGTTTCGATTGCATTTCTCAGGAGTTCGTGGGCTTCATTGAAGCGTCCCATTTTCAAGTAAAATTCAGCAAGATCAGAGATTGTTTTACTGTCATCTGGTATGGTCTCAAGAATCGTTTTGTAGGTTGCTTCAATTTTCTGGTACTCTCCCTTATCAAAATACGCTTTCGTCAGGTGTCGAAATGCAATGTGTGCTTTCCCTGGATTACTTTCAATAAGCTTCTCATATTGTTTAATAGCATCTTCAGTGTTTCCCTGAGAGTACTGTATATCACCTGAGTAAATAAGAGCTGGTATATTTTCTGGATTTGCCTTCAAAATCCGAGCCAGTACCTTCAATGCAAAGTCTGCATTCCCTTTCTTGTAAGACTCATAAGCTGCCTGTGCTTCATAAGCAGTAAGTTTATCAAAAGAGTACTTGAAGAGTTTTGTCATCTTCCGATATGTTTCTATTGCATCCTGCCAGAAAGATGATCTCTCGAAGTTGAGCAAGAGCAGGCTGTAGTATTTCTCATTGTGGGGTTCAGATTTGATGAGTTTCCTCAATGTATCAGTTGCTTTTTGATAGGCTTCAAGGGATAGATAATCCTTTGCCATTTGAAAGAGGATTCTATTTATGGTGTTCTTCTTGATTCCTCTCCTGGCAAGCAAATACGTATGTATTTGCAATGCCTTCAATGGTTCTTTCCGCTTTCTCAGAAGTTCAGCGAGACGGATATACGCCTCAATATTGTCACTGTTTTCAAATACAGCCTCCTGGAACTTCTTGAGAGCATGTTTTTCGTCGCCCTCTATGAGTGAAATGAGTGCTTCTTCATAAGACGACATCTTAGCCTTTTTTGCTTTCTTAATAATTGAGAGTAGTATAAAAAAAACAAGGAGAATGCCTGCAAGAACAATAAGGGCTATCCAGTACGGGCTCATTTTGACTCCTTCTGCTTTACAGTTTTCTCTTCCTGGGGCTTTTCTTTTTCCTCATTTTTTTCAATCATTGTATCCTGAAGGGGGATATTCCTTAACGTAGAAAGTTCCTTCTTCAACGCCTTGATTTCATTCTGGCTTCTCCATATGCGGTTTTTGAGTCGAAATTCGTCAATAATAGCCACAAGAATAGTAAAAAAGATACCGATTGCAAAGGTCTCAATAAGGACGAGCGTAAGGGGAAGATCCCTGAATGTCCAGATAAGGATTGATACATCAACGAGTGTGTTGCCATTCTGAGTGCCTATGATCATTCCAACTATGGTAAATATTGCTGCCCAGAGCAATACAAATAAAACCATTATTCCTCCTTTTATTGCATGCAACCATTTTTGCCTTCATTCATGTTCCTGAAGTGGTTTTCCCACAGGTGTCCATCCTTTTACATCTATTATTCGCACTTTTCTAATGGTACCGCTTTCAAACCTGCCCTGCACAACTATCCTTTTATTATACACTGATATTGCATTTGATTCAAGATAATTTTTTTCGTTTTCTCCGATAATAAGAACATCCAGTATTCTGCCTCGGGATGCATTACTTTTCTGCCTTGTAATCTCTGACTGAACGCGAATAAGTTCATGAAGGCGTCGCATCCTGGTTTCGGTATCAATGGAAGAACAATACGTACTGGCAAGTGTAAATCGTCGCGGTGAATACTGAAACATATAGGCAGAATCGAAACGAATACCGTTCACCATTTCCATTGTTTCTGAAAAATCATCCTCCGTCTCACCGGGAAACCCAACGATTATGTCGGTGGTGAGAGCAATGTCGTCAATCCTCGTCCTTATTTCATTTATAAGTTCTCTATAGTGGTCTTTTGTATAGATTCGATTCATGCGTCTGAGTATTTTTGAACTGCCGGATTGCAGTGGAAGGTGTATACATTTTTCGATCTTTGGTTCTTCTTTCATAACATCGATCACTTCAATGGGGAAAAAAGCAGGATGTGACGTGAGGAATCCGATCCTCTCGATTGCATTAATGTGAGCTATTTCGGAAAGAAGGTGGGGAAGACGTTTTTCATGGTCATCATAGTTGTTTACATTTTGTCCCAGCAAGACTATCCTTTTGTATCCTTTCAAAGCCAGTTTCTCTACCTCACGCTTTATATCATGAATCCTTCTGCTTTTATCTTTTCCCCGGGTGTAGGGAACAATACAGTATGAACAGAAGTTGATGCACCCTCTCATAACAGAGACATACGCTTCAGGGAAATCTCCGTTTGCAGGATACAGATCAGAATAGAGGGGCGTATCATTTAAATCAACGAAGAGCCCCGATGCGCCCTGAGCGCACATAACAACATCCTTCAAGTTATCGGGACCAAGTATAAAATCAACAAACGGTCTCTTTTTCGTAATCCTTGCTTTGAGCTGCTGGGGTACGCATCCTGCGATGCCGAGTCTCAGGGATGGATTCTTTCGTTTAAGTGTTTTCAAGGAATCAATACGAGAAAGAACCCTTTTAACAGCATGCTCCCTCACTGCACAGGTGTTAACTATTACTACATCGGCATGTTCAATGTCCCCCGCTTGCACATAACCATGCTCTTCTAAAAGCAGTTCCATAAGATGGCTGTCGTACGTATTCATCTGACAACCATATGTAAGTATATAGTATTGCTTCATTTCATATCCATAAGTTGAACTATTACCTTAATAGCCGTAAAGAATACCGTATGTATCGTACCCATCAATTTTCTCAATTCGAACTTTTTTAAACTCTCCAATACAATTGCGCACTGGGGGTAGGAGGACTCTAATATAGTTTCCGGAGAAAGCTACCATCATATTCGTGAGTTTATCTCGCTTTGCTTCAACGAGAACGGTAAGCACTTTATTGCGGTACTGATTTCTAAAATCAATTGATTTTGCAAGCGCGAGCTCTCTGAGCATCGCACTACGCTCCTTCTTCT
>SOKD01000213.1 GCA_004376305.1 Candidatus Cloacimonadota bacterium
TGAAGCGGTATACTTAAGATTGTAATTCAAATCAGAATATTCATGCTGTCCCGTAAAAGATAAGGTGAACTCATCTCCCCCACTTGCAGTTGTCTGAGCAGTAACTATCAGGTGAATATCCGCTTCATTACGCTCCCTGACATAATTCACAAATACAATCTCGGATTTAATGTATTCTCTATCACACCATGTCTCAAATTGCAGAAATAATCTGGGTGCCAGATCCCGTACGCTGCTTGATTCAGGTTGCGAATCCTCGGCGGTTTCAGCATGAACTGTTACTTGTGTTATGACAAGAAAAAGTGTAATTACTGCAATGATTTTTCTCATTACTTAAGTATTTCGGAATATATCATAAGAACATAACATGAGTCAAGGTCTTTTCCTTACACACCTCTTTTATTATTGACAGCTTGCACTCCGTGTGATATAAACCCGTACAGAAAGATGGAAATTAAAAGGGATGCTCTCGAATTCTCAAATTTTTATGCGCGTTTGCTCTACAATGATGATATAAACATCATGGTGATCATTTTTTCAGGTTCCCTTGATAAGGAAGCCGTGCTGAAATTCCGAAAGAAAGTCGAGCGAAAAGTGGTATCAAAAAAGTTTAACTTCATAATTGACCTCAACCACATAACATACATTAGCTCAACTGGCCTTGGTTTTCTCATGTATCTTTCAAAGTACAGCAATCAATTTATCTTTCTTTCATTTCCACCAGAGGTGATCCAAAAGCCATTTAAGTTGCTTGAAATGGATGAATATTTCCTTTTCTATTCCAATCCTGATGAATTGATAACAAGAGCTAATATTCCGGAAGCCATCGTCCAGGCATTAAAGGAAGAAACCTCCATAGTCGAAATTCACTACAATAAACGTTGGATGAATATTCTTCGAGGTTATGTCCAGAGCCATGAAGAAATGATGAAGGAGATAGACAGAATGTCAGATTATATCCATCAGGCTGATCATGAAGATACATTAACAATCCCCAGTGAAGAAAAATATTCAGCTATTCTTTACAAATACCTTCACAGGATTCTTAGAAAGGAAGCAGGCATAAGCACGGAAGAAATCGACAACACATTGGTTGAACTGATCGCTAAAGAACTCATAACAAATGCTGTTAAACACGGATACAATTATGATAAGAATGGCGTCATTGAAATTTGCTATTCTATTGACAATAAGCAATTGCTCATTGCAATGACTGACTACGGAAAAGGATTTGCCAGTCCTCGACCTTCACATGATCTATTTCCTTCTGCTGGATTGAAACTCCTGGATAGGATTTTCGACAGAGTGGAAATAGGAAAAGCTGCGAAGAAAAAAGTACAGGGACTTGTTCTTGGCAAAGGAACTCACGTGCGACTTACTAAATACCTTAAACCCCCTCACTTAAGGAATGTACTATTTTTGAATTGACATATTGAAATTTATGCTGTATATATGATAATACAATGATCATGCAAAAAGAAAAAATTGAAACAGTTAATTTCTACGCTCGTCTTCTGTACGATGAAAAACAAAGTATCTTTATTATTATTCTGAGTGGATCCTTAGACAAGGAACCAATCCTGCAACTTCAGGAACAAGTCAAAAACATTATTGCCACCAGAAAATATAGTTTTGTTGTCGACCTGAGCCATGTAACCTATATAAGTTCAACAGGACTTGGATTTCTTATGTATCTTATGAAATACAGGAAGGATTTCGTATTTCTCTCATCTCCTCCTGAGAGTATCCTCAAAGCATTCAAATTACTCGATACTGATGACCTTTTCATGTTCTACTATACTCTTGACGAGCTAAAAAGCCGCACGGAAATTTCTGATGAAACCATACAGCTTATTGAGGATGAAATACATACAGTAAAGGAAATAACGTATAAAAAACGGTGGGTGAAAATTTTACGAGAGAATTACCCAACGTACTGGGAAACATTGAAGGAAGTTGAGAAACTTACACCATATATCCAGCAAGCAGAACAAGGTGAAGAAATCAGCCTTCCCAGTGAACAGATATACACCTGTGTACTCTACAAGTTCCTTGAAAGGGTGATATACAGAATTGCAAAAATTGACAGGGAAGAAGTTGACGATATGCTGGTCGAACTCATTTCAAAGGAATTGATGTCAAATGCAATCAAACATGGATATGAAAATAGAAAAGAAGGTATAATAGAGGCAAACTACTCAAAGGATGATAAAAAGCTTGAAATCAATTTTATAGACTATGGTAAGGGGTTTGGTTCAGCAGAGGAACCTCATGATGCTATTCCTGCAACCGGACTCGCACTTCTCAGAAAAATATTTGATAACGTTGCTATTTCCGAAGCCCCAAAAAAGAAAATTCAAGGGCTTGTCCTTGGAAAAGGAACAATGGTCAAGCTTACCAAATTACTGAACTCTTAGGTAAGAAAATGCTTATACGGATTTTCGTCGGAAAAGACGAAAAGGAGGATTAATGAAAAAGTTGTCCTTTTTATTGGTACTCCTGATCCTCTCCTGTGTGTCTCAAGGTGATACAACAAAACCGGAAGATACTTTCCCTGTCACCGTATCCATCCACCTGAATGGCACTGACAGCCTTTATTTTATGGGTCAATATGGTAACAATACCGATACGAATTCGGTCAGCGGCATTATTCCACCCGGGAATGAGAATTACATTGAGTATTTCTCATCGGTCGAAGATACATCAGATGCTGTTTTTGCCCGTTTTCAAAAGCAACAGCTTGCAGGTGGCTTGAAAGTATCATTTTACGTCGATGATCATTTAGAAAAATGGGACCAGACATCGGATTCCTTTGGAATCGTTTATTTTACCTGGAAACCGTAGCATTCTTTTTCATTTGCAAAGCGTAAATTTCTTGACATACCTAAAGCTCTATTGTAGAATTAGAGGACAATACGCTAACAAATGCAGGATTGCAAACTTTAATAGGGAGGTAGAATGAAAAAGCTAATGCTTCTTCTCATCCCGTTGCTTCTTTTCGCATGTTCAAAAAATAGTCCAACAGAAGGTCCTAGCACTTTTATACTTGAGGTTAACAATCAAACAATCATTGAATTCAAGATATATGTTGATGGTGAATTTGCCGGTGATTCCCCGGCTAACACAGATAAGGAAATGGGTTCTTTTGACAGAGGTTCTAATACCCATCTTGAAGCGCGATACGATACCCTTGCTGTTTTTGACATCTATCAAGACACCAGGAAAGTGGATAAATTTATTATGCTTTTACAAATGTAAAAAGCAAACAGGACAAAAAAGAATCACGTATACTATTTTCCGATTTTATTCTACATGAAACATTTATTCGCTCTTTTTCTGCTTTCACTCTTTATTAGTGAAGTATATGCTGAAATCAATGTTTACTTCACCCATTCGATTGACACATCGCTTGCAAATCCCAATATAGCACACGGATTTGTCGCCCTTGATGAAAAATTCATAAACAGAATACATCAATCAAACTTTTCAATAGATTTCTGTTTCTATAATATCTGGCGATGGAATATTGTAGATTCCCTCATTGCAGCTTACAATAGAGGTGTTGATGTCAGAGTTATCACCGAACATGACCACATTACGAATCAAGCAGTTCAAAACATTATGAATGCTGGTATACCGGTTATCGATGATACCTATGGTAATAACAACGGAGATCGGTATATGCACAACAAATTTGCAGTATTCGACTTCAGGGACTCAAGCTCAGTTGATGATGACTGGACATGGACCGGTTCCTATAATATTTCGGATTACGGCACGGAATCAAATGCAAATAATTGTATTGAGATCATGAATTCTGAAATAGCCCGCGCATATACACTTGAATTCGAGGAGATGTGGGGCAGTAAAACAAATACACCCAATCCAGATAGTTCCCGCTTTTCCCTGCTTAAAACAGATAATACCCAACATTCATTTATCGTCGATTCAATCCCGATTGAACTCTATTTTTCCCCGTCAGACCATTCAACACCGAAAATAATCAATGCAATTGCAACCTCCGACTCGACCTTATATTTTTGCATTTTTGCCTTTACCAGACAGGATGTTTGTGATGCAATGAAATCGATGTGGAATGCCGGTATTTCCGTTAAGGGTGTTTACGATGAAGGAGATTGGCTTGGATTCTTCAGCAAGAGCAGGGATATGACCGGTGATCCATCAAGTAATAATCCATGGAATCCACCAGCACCCGTGCTTCCTGACTCCGTAAGCTCCCCGTGGGGACCGGAATTGCTTCATCATAAGTACATGATTATCGACGCCGATTGTCAATCCGATCCCCTTGCAATTACCGGTTCACAGAACTGGTCTAATAACGGTGAATATTATAATGATGAGAATACACTCATCATCCACAGCGCAGATATAGCAAATCAATTCCTTCAAGAATTCGTGGAACGATACCGTGAAGCAGGGGGTGAGTATACTGCATGCAAGGAGGAAGGTCACGACTTAGAACCTGATCCGGAAAAACTTAGCATCTGTGTGATCCCTAATCCATTTACCTTGCTTGCAGAAATCAGAATTCAGCTGACAGAAGACAGATCTGACATCGGCTTTCTGTCCTCTGACTTCAGCATACAAATCTATGATACGCGTGGAACTTTGGTGAAAACAATTATGCCATCTTCAAAAAATTTTCACTGCGGTGCTGACCTAACTCCCGGAATTTATTTCATCACCTTGCCGGGATTTTGCACTACCAAGCTTATCAA
>SOKD01000394.1 GCA_004376305.1 Candidatus Cloacimonadota bacterium
AAAGAGCAGCACTGCGGCGCAGTTTTGATACAGTATCAAAATGTGCTTGACTTTCGTCTCTCCTTACCTTATAGTATCCCGCATTCAAAACAGGTGGAAGAGTTCACGCAGTTTCCGCCGAAACCGCTCTCCGGAAGCGTGAGGAAGAAAAAAAGCAGAATAATAACGACCGGAAGGGAGATTCTATGAGAACACCCGAAGTAAAAATGCTGATTACCATTCTGTTTTTTTCAGCGATTCTGCTGACAGCCTGCGCAAAGAAATCTCCGGAAGAGAAAGTTGAGGAACCTGAGAGAACAAGTAAGATCGACATTTCCCATTACTACATTTTAGAAAAACAAGAAAAGCCTGTTGAAGAACTTTCCAAAAGGAACATCGGCAGCATTTCTGTTGTTACCACGCTCATTGATAATACTACTGAATCATGGTCGTTCAAACTTTTAAAAGGAGAAACGGATGTTCTTGATGCTTCAAAAGAGACAGCTCCTGGCGAACCTATCAACGTAGCCCAGGGAGTTTACGACATCGTTTTCCCTTGCACCAAGCTTGTTTTCCCGAAAATACCCGGTGTGAAGATTGAAAGCGGCTGCATAACAAACGTAGTATTCGCTATCCCGTCACGCTTTACCGTGACTGCAAAGAATGAGACACACAGTATTCGAATTTATGATGGTGAGACAGGTGCAGAAATTGGCAGGAGTTCGAACGAAATTGTGAAGAATGAAACAGTTGTCTATGATTGCCTTCCGGGAACATATAAACTTGCTCTTGTCTATACAGAGGATAACAAGGATGATATCGTCTTTGAGATTGAAGAAGGCGAAACAATAGACATACAGCTTGAGTAATTTTATAATGCAATTAAAAACAATAAAAATACCCATTATCATTCCAGTCCTACTTTCCTTTACAATACTCCGTGCAAATCCCGAAGCATCCGTTCCGCCTTTTGACTGGAATGAAATATACCTCGATGAAGATACGCTCATTATCGAGGAAAGCAGCAGAAGTTCTGGACCTGAGGGTACAATCATAATGTATAAAATCAGGGCTAAAGGTTTCTCGCCAGCAAAACCCATTTCAGTCTGGAAGAAACATATCAACCATTTCTCTGAGTACACCTACAACCTCGGCTACCCGGTCGACCCCGGCAGTGATATTCTTATTGAAATCAGTTTCCAGATTGAAAACTTCGCACCCGGTCAACCGCTTGACATCGCTCTTGTATCTGAGAATCCAGGCAAACGGGCTCACGGAAAAATAATCCCCTTTCCGATCAATGCCGAGGGAACATGCGACTGTTCAGCAGATGTGGAACTCACATCCATGAGCGGTCTCTATTTTCTTATAACATTCAAGGGATTCCAGCCAGAGGAAGAAGTGAAGATCACGAATCGCCTTGGTCTATGCACGGTGATATCCACTATTGATGCGACAGAAGAAGGGAAAATTTATTACATTGCTGGTTTTGCTCAAAGAACACGCGGAAAAGCAAGAATAACCGCACGCGCAAAAGACCGCAGCGTCTCACTTGAATACAACGTTGGAAAGGATGCCGTTTTGCCGCAATAGATTATGTGCTACAACCTGTCAATTAATAAAAATATTGGATCGATCGAGAAACGGTTTCATGCACTCTTCCAGAATCCGGATATGTTCACCCCCTTCTACCATATTTCTGCTTTCTCAATTCCACTTATCCCGGTAATTCTTAACAAGAAACCGGATTCCATTCAACTATTTCACTGGGGGCTTATCCCCTTCTGGGTAAAGGACAAGGAATTTGCAGAGAAAATTCGATTTAAAACATTTAATGCTCGCTCAGAAACAGTGCATGAAAAACCTTCCTTCCGCACCTCAATAAAAAATAAACGATGCCTTGTAATCGTTGATGGCTTCTTTGAATGGAGAGAGCACAACGGAAAAAAGTATCCATACTACATATATATGCCTGACAACACTGCGTTCGCTCTCGCTGGAATATGGGACAGCTGGCTCAATAAAAAGACAAATGAAAACCTCAATACATTCTCCATTCTCACAACAGGAGCAAATCCCTTACTGGAGAAGATTCACAATACAAAGAAAAGAATGCCGGTTATCCTGAAAAAAGAAAATGAGAGAAAATGGATCGATGAAAGCCTGAATAAGGATGCTATTGACACGCTCATGCTCCCGTACGATGAGGATAACCTTGAGACTCACACGGTTTCAAAATTGGTGTCCGTAAGAAAAGAAGATTCTAATGTACCGGGCGCAATAGAAGAGTTCCATTTCAAGGATCTTCCGGGATTAAGTTAAGGCGGATATGTGTTCAATATTGAAAAATACTACGAAAAGAAGAATGCAAAGAAAAGGAAAAGCTACAACAAAACACTCAGAGAAATTCGGAACATTTGTAAAGAAACCGCATGCTGCGCAAAAGCCGGAGATCTGAAGGAATATTTTCGTTTCTTCCATGTCACGGGGAAGCTCATTCTCAAACTTGCTGCTCTCGAGCGCCAGCTGAATCAAAATTATTTCAGGAAAAGATCATTCCAACAGCTCGCGCGTGAAAACAAAAGTCTCTTCAGGGAAATACTCAGCAAAAATTATAGAAAGAGTTTTGCAAACCCAACGTACTGCATGTCAATTTTTGGAGAGCCAACCGGGCAGCTTTTCTCATACTTTTACTGCCTTTACAGGCAGTACATCGGACTTGCATTCCATCATCTCGTTTTCAAAATGGAGAAGTACAACAGGTTGTTTGTCAGCGTTTACCGGTACATTGGCAGCAATACGATCGAATATGAGAAACTCAAGAAACTCATCACTGATCCGCAACGAATGAATAAGGTCGAGGAATACGTTCGGATATTTAAGACACAGTTTGATCCTGATTACCGTCATATAAGAGATATTCCAGAAAAGACAGACCTGACCGATCTTCGGTATTTATTCAGATACGGCAAGTACATAACGGATAATGAAATTAACACCGCCCGTTTCCTCCTCAAGTATCCGATACAAAAACTAAGGAAACTATCAAATCAAATAGTCAATGCTTACATTACAGGCTCCATTGTAAACAACACGGACATTTCCAAAAAATCAACCGTCCTGTTCATGTACAATATAGGACAGGAGCTACTCGCCCGTGAGCTGATCAATAATCTCAAAAAACGAAAACTGGAAGCTTCGGTAACGCAAGTGCACTCTGCAAATCCGAACAAGCAATTCAGCTACGACCATAGATTTGATGATGCTCTTTACCTTGATAAATCTTATACGAAACATTTCGAGAGGGATTTTGACCTGGCAGGGCAAAAATGCAAAAAAATGGCAGCACGGTGTTCAGGGATTGTGGTCCTCGAACAGTTTGGTGAACCCACATTCATTCCTGAAAATAAACGGGGATATATCACCTTTGCGCCGGAACAGCGAGAGTTGTTCCAAATGCACCAGAATAATGTCATGCAAATTCAGGAAAAATATGTCTCAAGAAGAAACATTACTTTCACCATTATTTCACTCCCATCACCGGAGGTTGGAAAGAATTTTGAGAAAATCTTTGAGGATATTCTTGAGATCAATATGCTTGAAACAGAAGTATACGAACCCATCCAGCAGATAATCATAAACACACTCGACAAAGCCCGGTATGTCCATATCAAAGGCAAAGGCAGGAACAGAACAGATATCACAGTGCAGATGCAAAAATTGAAGCATCCATCAAAACATACCAATTTTATGAACTGTGGTGCAGATGTCAACATTCCGCTCGGAGAAGTTTACACGACACCGCAGTTGAAAGGGACACAGGGAATTCTGCATTTTCAGGAGATATACCTCAGAGGCTTGAAATTTTCCGACCTTACCTTAACGTTCAATGATGGTTACATCGTGAACTACAATTGCAAAAACTTTAAATCCAGAAAAGATAACAAAAAATATGTTGCTGAAAACCTCCTTTTCCCCCATCAAACATTGCCAATGGGAGAATTTGCTATTGGAACGAACACCCTTGCATATGTGATTGCAAGAAAACACAACATCATATCTATACTGCCAGCTTTGATCATTGAGAAAATGGGGCCGCATTTTGCTATTGGCGATACCTGTTTTGCGATGTGTGAAGATAAACCGGTTTTCAATAAACTGGACAAGAAAGAGGTTGTTGCGCGTGATAATGAGAAAACAGTGCTGAGAAAGACAAAGATGCATGAAGAGTATACACAAAAACACCAGGACATTACCCTGCCTTACGAGTCAATACAATTTATTACGGCAGTAACACAAAACGGCGCAAAAATTGACATCATAAGGAATGAGCGCTTTGTTCTTAAGGGTACAGAATTCCTCAATGAACCATTCAAAAAGAAGCGATAGCCTGTTTTATTACTTATTCGTCGTGAATCACTAAATTACACATTGCTACTTGCCAGCTGTAACGTGATATGCAGCAACGCAGCATAGTTTTACACATTCTACTGGAGCTTAACTTTCAGTTTCTCGAGCATATCTTTCACCATTGCATCAAGGTCATAGTCAGGCTTCCATCCCCACTCTTCGCCTGCAGCCGTATCATCCATGTGATTTGGCCACGAATCTGCAATACCCTGCCGCATTGGATCAACCTCATAAGAAATTTCGAATTC
>SOKD01000367.1 GCA_004376305.1 Candidatus Cloacimonadota bacterium
AGTGCTGCGTCTGCAAAAGTCTGCGCACTCTTTTCTAAGGATCACCTCATTTCTGAGCCTACCGTTGCGTATATTGATACAAATAAGTGTGCTGGATGTTTAACCTGTGTGTCAATCTGCCCCTTTTCCTCGATAGAAGAAGATGAAATTATTATTCGAAAACCGGATAAGAAGAAAACAGTTGTTAAGATAATCGAGACAATCTGTCATGGCTGTGGAGCATGTATTGCTGGTTGCCGGTCGGGCGCATTACAACTCAGGGGATTTACTGATGAACAGATCCATGACCAAGTTGAAGCATTATTCATAGGGTAGACGAGGATAAAATGAAAGATAGTAAGCAGTGGACACCAAAAATAGTAGCATTTCTCTGCAACTGGTGTAGTTATGCCGGGGCCGATCTTGCAGGATCAAGTAGAATTCCCTATCCACCGAATATCCGTGTTATTCGCGTTCCCTGTTCGGGGAGAATGAACCCTCTTTATGTGTTAAAAAGCCTGCAATTTGGAGCTGATGGTGTTTTAATATCGGGGTGTCATCCGGGAGATTGCCATTACTCGACCGGCAATTATTTTGCCAGGCGTCGGTTTATGGTACTCAAAAATCTGCTTGACCATATGGGGATTGACCCGAAAAGGTTCCAGGTGAGCTGGGTGTCAGCAGCGGAGGGAGCAAAATTCGCTGAGGTAGTGAAAAGTGTCGTGGAAGAGATAGAGCACTTAGGACCAAATAAGGGATTATAGATATGATTAACATACAGGATGAATTGAGAGCGAAAGCGAAAGAACTCTTGAAAAAGAAGAAAGTGAATGTACTCATAGGATATGGATCCCTGAACGAGAATGATCTTCCCAAACCGATTTTTATCCGAGAGGAGAAAGACGTCGACATGCTTGTGTGGAATCCCTTCTGTATCAATAACTTAGGAAAGTACCTGTTGAAGGAGAGGGGGAAAATTGGCATTGTTGCAAAAGGATGTGACGTGCGATCGATAATTGGCTTGATACAGGAACATAAGATCAAGAGAGAGAATATCGTCATTCTCGGCATTCGATGTCCCGGGATTATTGACATTCGAAAATTACCGGATAAAGGGAATGCTACCCGGTTACATATGGAAAGAAAAAATAATGTGGTTATGGTTGGTGGGAAAAAAATGCAATTTGAGGAGGTTTGCTACGATAAGTGTCTTACATGTAAGTATCCATCACCTATTGAAGCGGATTTTAGATTTGGAGAAGAGGTAAAAGCGCGAAAAGAAAATGAAGGAGACAGCGTAAGCAAATTAGAATCAATGAACATTGAAGAGAGGTTAAAATACTGGGATGCTCGGTTTGAAAAATGTATCAGATGCACTGCATGCAGAGAGATATGTCCCTTCTGTTATTGCGAGCGATGCATCCTTGATGAGACGATCCCCGCATGGGTTTCACGTTCAACGGATCTTTCTGATACAAGGTTATTTCATATGATACGATTCCTCCACGTTGCAGGTCGGTGTGTTGATTGCGGAGAGTGTGAACGAGCCTGTCCGATGGAGCTTCCTCTTCGAAAGATTGTAAAAATGATTGAGAAAGATATTAAAGAGATGTTTGATTTTGAACCAGGAACAAGTTTGGAAGATATCCCCGTTCTTGCTCAGTACAATATTGAAGATAGAGAGGATTTTATCCGATAATGACGGAGAAAGTTATTTCGCGTGAGAAGATTCAGGATCTTCTCAAGAAACTCGGAGAGTCGTATAATGTATTTGCTCCCGTACAGGATGAGGGGAAGGTTTTGTTTATGTCCTTAGAGAATTCTTCGAGAGATGTGGTGCTTGAATTTAAAAACGCTTTGAAGCCTCCAAAAGAGGTTTTCTTTCCTCAGACAGATATCCTTTTCACGTTTATGAAAACAACGGATGGCGTGAGAAGTGAAGATGCGCAGAGGAAAAAGAGTAAACCAAATTTGATATTTGCCATAAGACCTTGTGATGTACAAGCACTTCAATTATTTGATAAAGTATTTTCAGGGGATTATCAAGATTCATTGTATCTTGAGCGAAGAGAGGACAGTATTATTATTTCTATGGTGTGCAGTGAACCGCAGGAAACCTGTTTTTGTACATCAGTTGGTGGATCACCGGTGACTGCAGAGGCGGATATCATTCTTACCGATCTCGGTGATCAAATATTTGCAAGTGGTCTTACTGAGAGTGGAGAGAAGATTTTAGAGGATCGTAATTTTAAAACGGCGACAAGAGAGTTTATGGATAAGAAAAAAGAGGCTCATTCCCGGGCAGAGGGAAGCATGAAGGAAGTATTTAATATGAATAAGATTTCTGAAATAATTGGAAAATCATTTGAGAAACCATTCTGGAATGATATCTCACGGAGATGCATCAACTGTTATACCTGCACATTTCTCTGTCCAACGTGTCATTGTTTTGATATTACGGATGTGAAACGAAAAGGTGGGGGAGAGAGGATCAAAACCTGGGATTCGTGTATGTCTCCTCTTTTTACGTTACATGCTTCAGGACATAATCCACGCGGAGAAGAGTATAGTAGGTGGAGACAGAGACTATTTCATAAATTCAAATACCTCCCCGATAACCTTGGGCTTCTCGGTTGTGTTGGCTGTGGAAGGTGTCTTGATACATGCCCGACCGGGATGGATATAAGAGAAATCCTTAATATTGTCATTTCCGAGGATAAAACTAAGGAATAAAATGAATAATATATACACACCTGACATAATGAAAGTTGAAGAGATCAAACAGGAGACATCTGATATAAAAACCTTCAAACTTATTTTTGATGATAAATCAAAGAATAAAGAGTTTACTTTCAAAGCGGGTCAATTCTGCCAATTGGGTGTGTTTGGAGAGGGGGAGGCAACATTCTGTATTGCTTCTTCCCCGACCCGAAAGGGGTACATTGAATGCAGCATAAAAGAGGTTGGGAAGGTGACGAGAGCGTTTCACGAGCTCCAGGTTGGAGATACTGTGGGATTCCGTGGACCATATGGTAACTGGTTCCCCATAGACACAATGAAAAAGAAGAATATCATTTTTGTTGGAGGGGGAATCGGATTAGCTCCTTTGCGATCATTGATATGGAATTGCCTTGACCTCCGAAAAGATTTCAAGGATATCCTTATACTCTATGGAGCACGGAGTATTTCCGACCTTGTATACAAGGATGAACTGAAGGAATGGGAGGAGAGAAAAGACATACAATTTGTGAAGACCGTTGATCCCGGAGGTGAGGATAAAGACTGGGATGGCGAGATTGGTTTTGTCCCGACAATACTAAGAGAAATAAAACCTTCGCCTAAAAATGCCATTGTCGTTACCTGCGGGCCACCGATTATGATAAAGTTTTCCGTTCAGGCTCTCGATGCAATGGGATTTACTCCTGAAAGGATCGTAACAACACTTGAGATGAGGATGAAATGCGGAATTGGGAAGTGTGGAAGGTGTAATATAGGAAATCTCTATGTTTGCAAAGACGGACCTGTATTCAGCTATGATCAACTGTTTACGTTGCCGGATGAATATTAAGGGAGAACAGAAAATAGATATGACAAATTTGCATTTTCACGGTATTTGTTAGCCTTCAATGGAGGAATGAATGACGAAAAAATATAAAATTCTTATTGTCGATGATGATCCTGATTTTGTATTAGCACACAGGATTATATTGGAAGCAAACGGATATGATGTTGTGGAAGCGTCCAATGGTGCGGAAGGATTGCAGAAGACAAGGGAAGAAAAACCCGATCTTATAATTCTCGATGTTTCCATGGATATGAAGGACGATGGATTCTATGTCAGTCATGATATAAAAAGGGATCCGGACATATCACATATTCCCATTTTAATGGTTACTGCAATTCATGATAAGACGAGGCTCAGATTCGATCCCGAGACGGATGGTGAATATCTTCCTGTTGAAGAATTTATTGAAAAACCTATCGAACCTGATGTTCTCATCGAAAAGATAAAAGAATACTTGAAATGAATATTTGGAAAAGAAAAATCGGTTTCAGGACTGCTTGTTTTGCAATTCTTATCTTAGTTCCTGTTTTTGGAGCATATTTTTTTATTGATATTCTGCTTCAGTCAAGAGAGTCGATAAATCAAGCAAAGAATGAAGTTGACAAACTATCAGATACGATAAAAAGGAGCATAGAATGTGATATGCTCGAAGCGAAAAGAGAAAATATTCAAAAGATAATAGAAACGATTTGCGAACAACCGGATATTATGAAGATAAGAATTTTCAATAAAGCAGGAAGAATAATGGTTTCGGCGGATAGGTCTTCAATTGGGAAACTTGTAGATAGGAAGGCTGAAGCTTGCTTTGGATGCCATGAGGACAGTGAGCACCAGGAGGTTATGCAGTCCGAAGATAGGATTCGCCTATACAGATCCGAAAAGGAAATGAGAATGATCGGTATAATCAATCCGATCTATAACAAAGATTCTTGTTTTGGTTGTCACGATCCTGAGAAAAAGGTACTTGGTGTTCTGGATGTAGTTGTTTCACTTTCCGGCATAGACCGTCAGATAAGAAAGAGGAGGAAAGGAGCTTTTATCTTTGCTTCTTCTGCTCTGCTGTTCTTATCCGGA
>SOKD01000092.1 GCA_004376305.1 Candidatus Cloacimonadota bacterium
CAAAAACATGCTTATGACAATAAAAATGCAAAATCTCATCTAAAACCTCCCTCTTACGAAATCCTATAATAAGTATTATGGAAAACATCACCTCCTTTACAAAACATTTTTCATTATGCTTCAGTAAAGACATGAAATGTACATCATTTTACAAAGTAATGGGATATTTGTCAAGTAAAAACGTAGAGATTTTCACATTTTTTATAGTAGAAACAGTTGTAAGTTGAGAGTTATTAATTCTTATACACCTTTTCCGAATTTATGGAGCTCTTTGCTAAATATTTTCTGATTTGATATAGTTTCAAATGATTTTGTTTCCCTTTCTCAGTCTTAGATCCAAACCGTACTTTCTCTGCAACGCCCGCTCTCGTACCATGTTCTCTCTATTTCCGCACCGTGGTATATCTGGATGCGATAAGTAGGTTACCATATACTCAAACTGATCATCCATAAGAAATCTCATTGACTTCACTCGTTGAGAAAAAATTTGACAAAAGAGCACTCTTGTGTTACCTTTTCATTCACAATGAGTTTATCATATGGTGGAGACAACGAATAGTGAAAAAACGGATTAAGAACTTCTGGATTGCCTACAGGAAATTCATCCTTATATGGCTTATTATCGCGCTTTTTGTCATTATCAGTACCTCATTGGGATTTGACAGAAAGATCATAGCTCTTGTGGTTATCCTTGTCGGTTTTCTCACCCAGGCATTCACCGGGCTTATTGGCATGATCGGTTCAATACCAACAATTGGGCCATTGGTTGCGCGGATTATTACTCTTCCCCTTTTTCTTCTGCTCAATGCCTTTGCATATTTTTTCACCTTTATTGCACTTCGAATGGGATTTAAAAGGGACATTGTCCGCGCCCGAATCATCGTCACCGCTTTTATGGTTGGTATCGTTATCGGTTTCATTCTTGGGAGGATATTTTGAAAAAATGCATATACTCATTCCTTTTACTCCTTCTTCTTGCTTCCACGCTTCTTTCACAGGAGTTTGGGAAGAACAAAATCCAGTATAAAAACTTCAATTGGAAACATATTAAAACCCCTCACTTCACCATTTACTACTATCAAGGTGAAGAAGAGCTTGTGAGGTTTACGGCACAGGTCGCAGAAGATTCCTATTACCAGCTCAAAGAGGATCTTAACCATAATTTCAAAAGACGCATGCCTCTCATAATATACAATTCTCATAATGATTTCGAGCAAACCAATGTTACAACAGAACTCATTGAAGAATCGGTTGGCGGATTCACCGAACTATTTAAGAACAGAGTGGTATTACCTTTCGAAGGTTCGTATGAGCAATTCAGACATGTTATAAACCATGAACTTGTTCATGCATTTCAATTCGATATCCTCTTCGGCTCAAATTTTGGGAGTATAATGCAAGCTGAATTACTTATGTCCATTCCGCTCTGGGTTTTTGAAGGTCTTGCTGAATTTGAATCATTGAATTGGGATTCGGATTCAGAGGGTTACTTGCGGGATGCTGTCATCAACAATCAATTACTTCCCATCCAAACACTTAACTATACAGCTGGATACTCATCATACAAGCAGGGACAATCCATTTATCAATTCATAAGCGAAACCTACGGGCGCAAGAAAATCGGGGAACTCCTGCATACGATAAAACAGAAGAAGGATTTTGAGAAAGCGCTCAAAATGACACTTGGTTTATCAACAGAACAGCTGAACAGAGAATGGACTAAATCGCTTAAAAAGAAGTACTGGCCACTCATTGATAAAAAAGACGAACTGGAGGTGATTGCCCGAAAACTGACAGATCACAGAAAAGCACAGAATGCCTATAATGTGAGTCCCTCCATTTCTCCTGATGGAACCAAAGTTGCTTTTATCAGCAATAAAGCACAGTACTTTGAACTCCTGATAATGTCGACGCTTGACGGTAAAATTTTAAAGAAAGTGGCGCGCGCTACTAAATCTTCTACCTTTGAATCCTTGCATATCCTGAGACCCGGTATATCATGGTCTTCAGATGGTTCAGCCATTGCTTTTTCTGCGAAAGCAGGAAAAGACGACGTAATTTATATAATGGCAGTTGAACATGCTGCAATTCTCACGACCTTGAGACCGGAATGTGATGCTGTTTACTCACCACATTTCTCACCCGATGGTAACTCTGTCGTTTTTGCTGGAGTAAAAGATGGTATGTCAGATATCTACATTATTTCTGTTGAAACGAAAGAAACAAAACAACTCACGGCAGATGTATACGATGACAGGGACCCGGTCTTCTCACCAGAAGGAGATCACATTGTCTTCTCTTCAGACAGAGAGAATGAATCAGACTCCATCTGGCATTACGGGAATTATGCACTGTTTTTGATGAACAGTAATGGTGAAAACGTGGAGCAGATTTCAGAAAGGGAATCGTATATCGGCACTCCTACGTTTTCCCATGATGGCAGGAAAGTTATTTTTGTCTCCGACAGAGAGGGTGTTAATAATCTGTATGTACTTGAAATTGACAGTTTGAATATGTATCGTATCACTGATGTATTTGGCAACATTTCCTCTCCAACACTTTCACAGAATGACCAAAAACTTGCTTTTGCCGGTTATGAACAGGGTGGCTGGGATATCTACGTCATACGCGATCCTTTTGAATACCCCATGGAAGAACCATCAGAAAGGGTTGACCACCATACCCGGTACACGGTAGTTAAGATGGATTATGAACTTGAAAATGAGGAAAAAGCAGGCTTAAAATTCTCGACTGACTGGGCAGGTGGCTATCTTGTCTTTTCAAACGCCTATGGATTCCAGAGTCTTATGTCAGTGGCTATTAGTGATATTCTTGGAAACAACAGAATTTTCTTTGCTTTTGACCTGTATTCAAGAAATTTACTTGATTCAAATTTTCAAATAGTATACTGGTATCTCCCAAAACGATGGGATCTTGGCGCTGCCCTGTACCAGGAAAAAAATTATTATTTAATCTTTCCTATTGACCCGAACGAGGATATTGAATTCAGAGAAGAGACGTTGCGTGGCATCAGTCTGCTTCTCAGGCTTCCTATTGATAAATACCATAGATTCGACATTGGTGCAGATGCATTCAGTATACAGTTGTACTCAGAGTGGCTCGATGAACACCTGAATATCATAAAGGAAACTCATGAGCCCTATTACCTCCTTGTCCCAACTGTAAGCTGGATAAGGGATACTGCATTATGGGGGTATACCGGTCCTGTTAATGGTGAGCGCTGGAAATTCTCATTCGTAAAATCCATACCACAGGTTGCGAAAAATTCTTACGATTATGCCTTTGTGTATGGTGATTTAAGAAATTATTTCAGGATCGTTCAGGACTACTCCTTTGCGACAAGACTGTACGGATTCAGCTCATGGGGAAAGGATGCTCTTTACTTCCCCCTCGGAGGCGGCGAAAATATCCGCGGTTATGATTATTACAGTTTCTATGGGAGAAAAGCTGGCTTTGTTAATTTCGAGCTGCGGTACCCATTCATTGATAGGTTTAAAGTCCGATTTCCGCTTCCTCTTGATATTCAGGGAATACGAGGTGTTACTTTCTGCGATATCGGTGGCGTTACCGATGAAATAAAACAATTCAGAACCGCCGTGAAATCAGATGGAGGGGTAAAGCTTGAGGACCTGAAGGTTGGTTTTGGTACGGGAATAAGAATGAATCTTGGCATTGCTATTCTCAAGTATGATATAGCATGGCATACAAATCTTGAAAGCGTATCGCGAATGCATATGCACTTTTCCCTCGGGAGCGAATTTTAGCAGCGTCCTATCGCTCATCAACTGCTTTTCCCACGCAAAAGATAAGAATGGTTTGCTTCACAGAAGTCTTTGACAGAAAATGGTTCTTCCTTTTTCTTGTTTCAGTCGTCTTTTCACTACTGACGCTTCTCTTTTTACCCGCAATACTGCAACGTTTTTCTTTCGCCTCCCATGTAACCTTCCAATACTACGTACGGCAACTCCTGTTTGTCATTCCCTTCCTTCCCATTGGACTCTTTCTGTTCTCTATCCTTCCTCTCCGCAAATTCCTTGATTATTCCCGGATAATCAACAATCTGAATACACGATCCTTTCTTCTTATAGTCTTTTTTCTGTCTCTTATTGCTACCAATCTTATTTCACACTTCTTCTTTGATCATATTCCCCAGGGCGATGCAGTCGTAACAACCTTTCAGGCTAAAATCTTCGCGCGAGGTTATCTGTGGGTTCAACCTCCACAATTTCCTCAATTCTTCCTCAAGGAAATGATCGTCCACAACGAACGGTGGTTCAGTATGGTCCAGCATGGACATTCCTTCCTGCTCACTCCTTTCCTGCTTCTCCGAATACCATGGTTCCTCGGACCATTGCTCGGTTCATGTTCTCTTCTACTCTTTTTTTTCTTCATGAGAGAATGCACAGACGAAAAGGGCGCACGCGAAGGAACACTGCTTCTCCTGCTCTCACCAATTTTCCTTCTCATCTCTGCTTCATATCTTAATCAGAATTCCAGTTTTTTTCTCATTCTCCTCGGGCTTCTCTTTTTCAGCCTGAGCATAAAACGCAGTAATCGCCTCTTCCCCTTTCTCTCGGGTCTTTTTTGTGGACT
>SOKD01000067.1 GCA_004376305.1 Candidatus Cloacimonadota bacterium
ATTCGGGAGTTTAACTTTCTGCATTCTCGTATTGACCATTATCTCTTTTATTTGCTTCACCCTGTTTTTCCATGTCTTTGTTCTCTTAGCGGTAGAAGTTTCTATTTTATCTGCAGTTCGTTTTGCAGCTGCCTCCCTTTTCTTAAATTCTTTATATTTTCCAGGATCGGCAAACAGGAAATCAAGAAGTCCAACAGCTCCCAGTCCCAGAAAGAGCCTTCCAAGGTATATCGCAATTCTAACATCAAACATCAAACCTGCAGTAAGAAGAACAATAGCAAGAGGTAAGGCAACAAGAGCCATTTTTTGACTGGCAGCGGGTCCAGCGGCTGAAACAGCAAGATTATAGGGAGCATCGGGATGATACTCCAAACCTGTTTTTCTCACTCCCTTGAGCTTTCCGAAAGGAATGAGAATGAGAATCCACAGATACCAGAAAATTCTAATCCAGAATGGTTTGCTTATGTTCTTTTGAGCATTCCCGAGAAGTGCAGTATTGAGTGCACTTAATCGAATCGCTGATACATAATGACCCATTTCATGCCATGCTACACCAACATGAAATGTTACATACCAGAACAAGAGCGATAAGATAGTCTCATGTGAAACAAACATAAATCGCAAGACTTCAGCTTTGTTCTGGACATAACCGGGAACTGAAAGAACAGAAGATATGAAAGCAACGTGAAATGAAACAAGAATATGGTTTGCAATCACCCATCCTTTACTGAGCCCAGCCCTACATTTATTTATTGAATCGCTTTCATCTGTGTAAAGCAGCATTACTCCCCTTGTTTTGTTGAATCCCCGTTTCCATTTCAAAGAATAATGGTCACTGTGCCATAAAAATAAACTGATGTCAATACTTTTTAGGAGCTTTCCTCTCATTACAATACCACATCGCTCAAATCTGTGTCAACAGGATTAACACGTGCTGCGGCAATAATGATTTTTCTTGACTTATCCCATTTTTGTGATAGTATAAAATTCAATTGAGGAATGGAGGATTACATTGATAGAAGATTTCTGGGGATTAAAAGAGAAACCTTTCTTGAATACCCCTGATACCCGGTTTTTGTTCCCCTCAAGCGAATTTAATGAAGCTCTTGCACGACTTCTCTATCACATCAAAGAAGTCCGTGGTGGTATTTCACTCATAACCGGTGAAATAGGGTGTGGAAAAACATTTCTCTCAATGAGATTGACTGAATCACTTCCTGTCGAACAGTACTGTAAAGCGCTTATCATTAACCCCAAGTTTTCGCAAACCCAATTCCTCAGAACCATCCTCAGAAGATTTGGTGAGTTGAAGAATTACAGAACAAGATACGATAATTTGCTTCGGCTAACAGATCTTTTAGAGGAAAACTTAGATAAGGGGAAGGATAATATTCTTATCATTGATGAAGCACAACTCCTTTCGCCTACCTTAATTGAAGAAGTACGATTGCTGACCAACTACGAAAAGCCGAAAAAAAAGTTTCTTCAAATTGTGCTTTTCTCACAACCTGAATTTGAAAAAAGGATTCGAAAAATCAAGCAATTCAATCAGAGAATTCAGGTTAGATATCACCTTGAAGGTATGAGCAAAGAAGAAACGATGCAGTATGTAGTGCATCGGCTCACACAGGCTGGATGCCAGAATCCTGAGATTTTCACCGACAGCGCATATACTGAAATATTTAAACTGACGAATGGCGTTCCAAGGATCGTCAATAATATATGTGAAAACAGCCTCTTCATTGCATACAGTCTTGAGAAAAAACTGATAGATGCTGAACTCATAAGGGAAGTTGCAGCTGACTTAGGGATAGGGGCTCGTGGTGAAGAAAAAGGTTAGTTTTAAGAAGATGCTTGACTTTGTTTCACCAAAACCTGAAAAATCCGCTCAAGTAGCTCCGTTAAAAAAGACTCCAACACCAAAACCGAAAACAGCAGAAGTCAGGGAGACTCCACAAAAAAAGGCAAAGAATGATAAGCCTTCAGAAAGACATAATGTTCGGATAAAAAAAATTGTGCTTTTCAATCTTGCAAATGAATACTATGGCATTGATGTTTCAAAAATTGATGAAATCATTGATACAGAAATTAAAGAAAAAATTGCAGGGCTCCCTCATTTTGTAATCGGGGTTATCTCTCTCCGCGGTGAATCAGTCCCCGTACTTTCAGTTAAAAACAGATTCCACTTGCCCGAGAGACCTATCAAAGAAAGCGAAACTATTCTCATTACATCGAAAAATCACGAAACGTATGGAATTCTCATCGATGAACTGAAAGGTGTTATTAACATAGAGTCAAAACTGATACTTGATGTCCCAGTGATCTTTCCAGAAAACGAAATGGCATACATGCAGGGCATTATCAAGTATGGAATGGATATCGCCACTCTCATTGATATAGAACGAGTTTTAAAAGATTGCCAGATAGTATAAGGAGGAAATATGGAACGAAAAAATGTTTTTATGTATCTTGTTACTATTAATCTGATATCACTGTTTGTTGGTGTTTCGCTTATTTTACTATTTGCCGATTCTATCCTTATCCTCTCTGCCGAAGAATTCTCAAAATTCATAAGTATTGTTTTCCCCATTGCCCTGGTGCTTTCTATCATTCATTTCGTAACTCACTTTACCTTTTCGACTCAGTCTCTCACAAAAGGAAATGAAGATGCAGATTCAATAAAAACGTTCCTTCGTACCATAAAACTTCCCTACAACTCATCGTACCATATTCTTCTTAACCTTCTTATCGTTGGTTTTGTTATTATCATTTTTTCCATTACTCAGTTCGGTATAGGCGCATCAATCTTCTTGCTACTCATAACATCCATAGTCACAAGCCTTTTTTTCTCCTTCCTGAGTATCATCCTTGGTGATATCTTCCTCTATTCCATGGTAGCTGACCTTACACAACGTGGATTCACACTTGAAGAGGTGGAAAAATTACCTTTTACTCTCTCAATCAAGCAGAGATTTGTAGTTTCTTTTTTGCTTATTTTCCTCCTTTCGTTTTTGGTGGGAGTTTTTCTCAGCAAAAATATTCCTGCAATTTTCATCACCATGGTAAGTATTTCAGTATTTGGAATCTTTTCAGTACAGACTATCATAAAAAGGATCACCGTGTTGAAAGAAAGTGCAATCGACCTGGCGGAAGGGAAAGCAGACCTTACTACAATGCTGCCCGTTGTCATTCCTGATGAAATTAGCCGGGCAAGTGCAGCATTTAATAAATTTATTAAGTGGCTTGATGAACTCATGGGATCTATTTACTCCCTTGCAGATGCAATCTTAAAAGAGTCTGAAGCAATTGTAGCCTCAGGCGAACAGCTGAATGCCTCAATAGAAGAGATTTCTTCCACCATCAATGAAGTTGCACATGGTGCACAGGAACAATCAACAAAAAGCAATGATATTTACAAGGAAATAGAAAAGCTGTCTGCAATTACTTCAGGCATCAATTCACAGATGAAAATGGCTGTTACCTCTGCAAGGAAAGCAAATGAGGCTGCGTCAACGGGAATGGAAACGACGTTAAGCACGCTTGAGAAAATGAATGATATCCACGAGAGTTCACAACAATCTGCTGCAACAAGTAGAAAACTTGAAGAAGATTCTACACGGACAGAGGAAATATTGAATCTTATCAATGACATCTCGGAGCAAACGAACATACTTGCTCTCAACGCAGCAATCGAAGCGGCCCGTGTCGGAGAATACGGCAGAGGATTTGCGGTTGTTGCTGAAGAAATACGAAAACTTGCGATTGAATCCGCAAGTTCTGTCGAAACTGTTTCACGGCTTATAAACAGCACGCGTGAAGGCATCAAGGAAGTTGTTTCAATGATAGACGAAGAAGCCAGAAAAGCTGAAAGTGGTAAGATCCTTGTTGATAAATCTGAAAAGGATTTTGAACAGATCTCCAAGACGGTAACACTCGTCACAACCATGATAAATCAGGTTAACGAATCAACAGCCGAACAAAATGAAAGCACAAAACAACTCGTTTTAGCAGTGGAGAAAATCGCTTCCATCGCCTCAGACACGGCAGCGAGTTCAGAAGAGGTTTCCGCTTCAATTGAAGAGCAAACTGCTTCAACAGAAGAAATGAGTGCAAGTATTCAATCACTCGCCCAAAAGGCAAAAATGCTGTTGGACAGCGTTTCCCTCTTTACGGTTTCTCAGCGTGAAGCCAAGAGTACTCCCGATTAATACAGAACTCTTGAAACCTACTTAGAAATGAATCGACAGAAACAGGTTCTTATTTGCAAACTCTCTGAATGTTATCTTGGATTCGATATTGAAAGCATCAATCAGGTGCTACAAAAAAAACAAGCGCAAATAAACTCAGGAAAAAATGAAATTCGTTATCGTGGATTTGCTTTTCCCTACATCGACCTCATTCAGCTTTTTCAGCTCGATGACGCTGATCCAACCCTGATTCTTTTGCTCAATTCTGTTACGGGTGCGTTTGGAATACCCATAGAAAACATCGAGGGAATTATTGATGTTGAAAATCGCTTTGCGGAATGTATGCTTCCGGTTGGTAATAATCGTAATAACTAATGAAATATT
>SOKD01000291.1 GCA_004376305.1 Candidatus Cloacimonadota bacterium
ATCCAGGCACAGAGGCTTGTGAGGAAGATTTGCAAAGAATGTAAAGAGGAAATTACTCCCGACCCTGTGCTTCTCAGAGAAGCGAACATAGACATCAAAGCGTTCGAAGGCAAGAAGATTTATCAAGGGAAGGGTTGTGCACGGTGTAACCAAACAGGATATAAGGGCAGAATTGCCATTACAGAGGTTCTCCCCATAACTGCGGCAATCAGGAAACTAATTCTCAAGAATGCCGCAGCAGCAACCATCAGGGAAAAAGCAAGAGAAGAGGGATTACACACCTTGCGTGATGATGCCATTATCAAGTTATTAAATGGTACTACTACACTTGAGGAAGTTCTCAGGGAAACAGCATCTCTATGAAATAAACAGCTTCATTGGCGGCAATTACTGAAACAGAATGTTTTTTCATATTTCATAATAGTGTGATAACGTTTTAGATAAAAGCGGGAGGAATAATGACAATTACACAATTATTAGAGGAGTTAATATCAAGAAATGGGACAGCTCTACACCTTACCGTTGGTGAGCCCCCTGTATTAAGTATTGATGGCGATCTTATACCGACAAGCCACGAAGTTCTCACGCCAAAAATAACAAAAGAGTTGATTTACAGCTTGCTTAACGATGAACAAAAGAAGAGATTCGAAACAACAAGAGAATTGGATCTTTCGTTTGGAATTCCAAATTTAAGCCGGTTCAGGGGAAACGTTTTCATGCAGCGTGGAGCGATCGCCATGGCAATTAGAACGATTCCCTATCAAATCAGGACTTTCAAGGAATTAGGTTTACCTTCTGTTGTTTCTGAACTTGCGACAAGGCAGAAAGGATTGATCCTTGTTACCGGACCAACAGGAAGTGGAAAATCTACAACACTTGCTACCATGGTTAACAAAGTTAATAGTGAAAGAAGATCGCACATAGTAACTGTCGAGGACCCGATCGAATACCTGTTTAAACACAAAAAATGTATTGTTAATCAGCGACAGGTGGGTGATGATACAAAGAGCTTCGCAAACGCCTTGAAATATGTTCTCAGACAGGATCCTGATGTTGTAATGGTTGGAGAGATGAGGGACCTTGAAACAACAGAGTCTGCGTTGAAGATTGCAGAGACGGGACACCTTACATTTGCCACGCTCCATACAAACTCGGCAGCAGAGAGTATTACAAGAATTATCGACATATTTCCTACAAATAGGCAATCGCAGGTTCGTACACAGCTTGCTTTTGTTATTCTCGGTATACTCACCCAGACGCTCATTAAGAGAATTCGAGGTGGGCGGATGATTGCTCTTGAGGTTCTGATTGCAACCCCTGCAGTGCAGGCACTGGTCAGGGATAATAAAGTGCACCAGATATACAGTCACATCCAGGCAGGACACAAGTATGGAATGCAGACGATGAACGAGTCTCTGTTTGACCTCTATATAAAAAAGGAGATAAGCCTCGAGAATGCATTTGTGCATTCAAGGAATCCTGAAGAACTCCAGAAGATGATAGAAGAAAGGAGCCCTATAGCTGCATAGTGTTATCTATTAAGGAGGTAATAAATGCCTACATTTATATGGAAGGGAAGGACTGCTTCTGGTAGAGTTGAATCGGGCGAGATGGTTGCAGAGAACCAAAGTGAGGTTCTTAAAGCATTGCGCACGAAGAAAGTTATTCCTGTTTCCGTAAAACCGAAGCCAAAAGACGTTTCGCTTGTGCTGTTTGGTGGGGGGAAGAAACTCAGTACAAAAGAGCTTTCCATTTTTACAAGGCAGTTTGCCACGATGATTAATGCAGGGCTTGCATTAATGGATTGCCTTGATACACTCAAGAAGCAAGCCACGAAACCAGGATTCAAGACTGTTCTGACTGAGGTTATGGAGGACATTGAAGGTGGTGCGACGCTGGCAGATGCATTGGCAAGACAGAAAAGAACTTTTTCTAACCTCTACATTAATATGGTTGCTGCCGGTGAAGCAGGTGGTGCCCTTGATACAATCTTGCTCAGACTTGCTTCCTATCTTGAAAAGACAGCTGAGATCATAAGAAAGATAAAAGGGGCAATGATTTATCCTGTAATGATTTTACTTGTCACTGTCGGTGCTGTTTCAATCCTGTTGTTGTTTGTTATACCAATATTTGCAAATATGTATTCAGGTATGGGTGCAGAACTTCCGGGGCTCACAAAAGTAATAATGGACATAAGCAGTGGTCTCAGGAAATGGTGGTGGCTTGCTGGTGGTATCATGGTGGGTCTTTTTATTATAACGCGAATCTATTACAGAACAAGTAATGGAAGACTGGTCATAGACCGCTTAATGCTCAGGGTTCCAGTTTTTGGTGACCTGTTAAGAAAGACAGCTCTTGCAAGATTCTCCAGGACACTTTCAACATTATTGTCAAGTGGTGTCAATATTCTTGATGCGCTTGAAATAACGGCAAAGACATCAGGAAATAAGGTTGTTGAGAACGCAATAATGAATGCAAGAGCGAGCATCAAAGAAGGCGAGACAATTGCGGCTCCTCTTGCTGTGGAGAAACAGGTATTTCCGCCTATGGTAATTCAGATGGTTTCGATTGGTGAAGCAACAGGTGGAATTGATGACATGCTGAATAAGGTTGCGGATTTCTACGAGAGCGAGGTTGACCAGGCTGTGGAGAACCTGATGGCTGCCCTTGAACCTATTATTATTGTAGTTCTCGGCGCTGTGATTGGGGTTATTGTTGTTGCAATGTATCTTCCTATTTTCAAGCTGGCATCGACGTTTATGGGTGGCGAATAGGATGCAAGTCTTATAAGAGATGGTTAGGAATGTCTCCCCGTAGACGATTAATTATAGTATTACGGCCCATCATTGCTACTGTTGTACTCGGTCCCGAAATCTTTTTTCGCAAGAGTGATCCTTTCTCACAGGTTTTTCCGCTTGTCATTGTCATCCTCTTTAGTTATTTTGCTACCATTATTTTCTATGTAATTCTCAAGACCAGTAAGAGAGGTACTGTTTTTGATTTTATCCAGACCGTTACTGATACTATCATTGTCTCCGGTCTGGTGGCGTTTACGGGAAACATAAATAGTCCATACTTACTCTTGTTTTTTCTTAATATAGTTGAAGGTGCATTTATTCTCCATCCAGCGGGGGCATTTACGATTACGACGGTTGCAGCAGCAGCATTGATCGCTATGGGAATTGTTTGGATGAACCGCCATCTTTCACCTGATCTGAGTACATTTGCTTATCGAGCTGAAATTGTCCGTTATTTTCTTAAAATATTCATATTCACGCTTTTCTTCTACCTTGCAACGGCGTTAACAGCTTATTTCAGAGAACGATTTCTTGCTGGCTCGCGTGCGTTAGAGGAAGTGCGTATGACGACTGATGATATACTTGAGATTATTGACTCGGGAATTATTACCATAGACAGAAGTGGAACCGTAAAACAGTGCAATGCTGCAGCAAAAGCGATTCTCTCTCTTGAAAATACCCCAATTGTGGGGAAAATGTACAAAGATGTTCTTTCTTCAAGGCTTAAGGAATTGGAAGATCTCATTGTTCGTTTTGATGAAGGCAAAAAAACTCAGAAACGATTGGAAATAGCAAATGGTGATGGTGCAATTGTGCCGGTAATGGTTACGGTATCGGTAATGAAAAGGGAGAATATTGATTATGGTGGAATCCTGATTAGTATAGATGACCTGACCAGAACAGAGGCGATCCAGAAGCGTTTAAGAATGACAGACAGGATGAAAACTGCACTTGAGCTGTCAGCAGGAATTGCCCATGAAATACGGAATCCCCTTGCTTCCATTCAGGGAGCAGTTGAGGTTATTATGAGAGAGATAAAGACACATGAAAAAATTGGAAAACTTGTGGATCTTGTACTTAAAGAAACAGAGAGGTTGAACAATATTATAGAGCGCTTTCTCCAGTTTGTACGGATCCCCCGGGGGGAGAGAAGAAATGCAGATATTCTCTTGATTCTACGCGATGTGATAGAACTTGTTAAGAACCATCCTACTTATAATAAAGGAATTGAGATACAGGTTGATTTTTCAAAGGAAAGGAATGTTACCTTTGTTGACCCCGAACAGATAAAGCAGGTGTTCCTTAATATTCTACTCAATGCCTTTTCAGCAATTCGGAAAGAAGGGAAAATTAATCTTTCCTTTACAAAGAAAAATGGAGTTTGCGGTATTGTATTCAAGGATGATGGGGTTGGAATAGAAAAAGAAGATATTGGGAAAATATTCCAGCCGTTTTTCTCAAAAAGTCCTGAAGGTTCCGGACTGGGACTCTCTGTTGCCCATAGGATTATGGAACAGCATGGCGGTGAAATTTCTGTTGATTCAAAGCCGGGCGAGGGAAGTACCTTTACGGTCTGGTTGCCACTCGTTGGAAATAACAAGAAGGTGGAGTAGCTCTTATGCGTAAGGAATTATGATATATGGAAGAAAAAAAGAAAGGTCTGAATAAGTCCATCTTGATAGTTGATGATGAAAAAGGCATCATTGAGTGGTTGAAGATAGCACTTGAAA
>SOKD01000388.1 GCA_004376305.1 Candidatus Cloacimonadota bacterium
GATCGGCATACAGTATGGTTTTATTTCGCATACACTTGGTTCCTCTCATGTAATGAGCATGGAATTTCTGCTATAATATTAGAAAGCCACCAAAAAAACATAATCTATGAATATTAACAGGGAAATATTCAGAACATATGATATTAGAGGAGTTGCAAACGTAGATTTATGTGATGATGTTGTAGAAATATTAGGGAAATCCTATGGTACTTTTCTTCCTGAGTCTTCGAAAACAATTGCAATTGGAAGAGATATTAGACTCAGCTCAACACGAATCAAAGATGCATTCGTTAAGGGGCTTCTTTCAACGGGTAAACAAATAATCGATTTTGGCGAAATACCTACTCCTCTGCTCTATTTCGTGATACACAAACACAATCTTGATGGTGGTATACAGGTAACAGGAAGCCACAATCCCAAGCAGTATAACGGACTGAAAATACTTGTTGGAAAAAATACAATATATGGCAACGATATTCAGAAAATTGGTGACATAGCAGATAAATTATCTTTCAGGAAAGGAAAGGGTACTCTAAAGATAGGAGAGACAATTGATGATTACATTTCCTACATTTTACAGAAGATTCCCCTCGGCAAAAAAAAGATACGCATTGTTTTTGATGCTGGCAATGGCACAGCAGGGCTGGTCCTGAGAAAGCTCTTCGATAGAACATCTGTGGAATTCAAAATACTTTTTGAGGAACCGGACGGTTCCTTTCCCAATCATCTTGCTGATCCAACCGTTCCCGAATTTCTCATTGATCTTATTGCCAGAGTAAAGGAATCCAATGCTCACATTGGAATTGCATTTGATGGTGATGCAGATAGAATTGGAGCCATTGACGAGGCGGGAAGAATAATCTGGGGTGATAAACTCCTCGGTATTTATTCAAATGATGTGATCACGCAACAGCCGGGTGCAACGATTATCTGTGAAGTAAAGTGCTCAAATGGTCTTATCGAGTATATTCAACAACGCGGCGGAACACCCCTTATGTGGAAAACGGGTCATTCGCTCATTAAAGCCAAGATGAAAGAAGAGAATGCTCCTCTCGCAGGTGAAATGAGCGGCCATATGTTCTTTGCTGATAACTACTTCGGATATGATGATGCACTATTTGCAGCGCTTCGGCTCATCGGAATACTGACAAACACTGAAAAAAGCCTTTCACAACTTGCAGATGAAATTCCCTCTTACTGTACTACACCTGAAATCAGGATAGACTGTCCGGATTCAAAGAAGTTTGATGTTGTTAAGCACGTGAAACAGATTTTCCAGAAAGAGTACCCTATTATTGACATTGATGGTGTCAGGGTATCATTTGCTGATGGCTGGGGTCTTCTTCGTGCTTCGAATACCCAACCTGTCCTTGTTCTTCGTTTTGAAGCAAATACAAAAGATGCACTTGATACTATAAGAAAATGCTTTTTTGAGATACTGAAAAAATACAATTTCATTAACACCGACCAACTGCGTGCGTAAATATCCATCATATCCTCATCGGTTTCAAAACATAAATTCGCAAAATACTTGACAAAATGTATTAATTATGATATATTGTATCTTTGTTTGGTAACTGAGCGCTCATTGTATTATTATTGCAAGCGGAGGTTTGAATGAAAACTCCTTCATTGAGGAAGGAAGATGTTAAAAGAACATGGCATATCATCGATGCGCAGGGCAAAACCCTTGGAAGACTTGCAACAAAAATAGCCACTATGCTTTCCGGTAAGGACAAGCCCTTCTATACACCGCATGTTGATGGTGGTGATTTTATCATCGTTCTGAATGCAAAAGACATATACCTTTCCGGACAGAAAAGAGAACAGAAGATGTACTACCGTCATTCTGGTTACATCGGTGGTTTGAAAGAAATAAAGGCAAAGGAAATGCTTGCTAAACACCCTGAGAGGGTGATAATGCTTGCTGTCAAGGGAATGCTTCCCAAAAACAAGCTTGCCTCCAGAATGCTCACAAGATTGAAAGTATACAAGGATAATAATCATCCACACGCTGCTCAAAGTCCAAAAACATTTAATCTGTAAAGATTGAGGGGGTGATAATTTGCAAAAAAACGTGTACTTCGCGACTGGCTCGAGAAAAGAAGCAGTTGCAAAGGTGAGAATCCATGAAGGAAAGGGGAAGATCATTGTTAATGGTCAATTCATGCAGGCGTATTTTCACAGACCGGACCTGGAAACAATGATAGTTCAACCTTTTAAGGTAACAGAAACAATTGGAAAACTGGATGTTGTGGCAAAAGTTCTAGGTGGCGGAAAGAGCGGACAGGCAAGTGCGTTGAAGCTTGGTATTGCAAGAGCTCTTATAAAACTAAACGAGGAGAACAGAAAGGCACTCCGTTCGGCAGGACTCTTAACGCGCGATTCGAGAGAAGTTGAAAGAAAGAAATACGGTCGTGTAAAGGCAAGAAAAAGATTTCAATTTTCCAAGCGTTAATAGTATATTTCACACATTCTCTGATCAGAAGAGGTTCCCTTTCCCAGGGCTCTTTCTTGAAATGAGGAGAATGGCGGTTAAAACAAGAATAGGAGGATTTCCTTGGTTACAATGAAAGATCTTCTTGAGTCCGGTGCTCATTTTGGTCACAAGGTGAGCAGGTGGAATCCGAAAATGAAGAAATTCATTTTTGGCGAAAAAAATGGTATTTACATAATCGATCTTCAAAAAACGGTCAAAATGCTTGAAAAGGCATACAATGAAATCGTTGAAAAGGTAAGCAATTCCAAAAAAATCCTCTTTGTTGGAACAAAAAGACAGTCACGCGATATTATAAAGGATGAAGCTATGCGGTGCGGTTCTTTTTATATTTGCGAGCGATGGCTCGGTGGTATGCTTACTAATTTCAGAACAATCCGCAGAACGATCAATAGACTTATTGACTATGACAAAAAAAAGGAATCAGGATTCTTAGATACGCTACCAAAGAAAGAGGCTCTTTCCATTACAAGAAAAATGGAAAAAATGGAAAAAATTCTTGGGGGTGTTAAAACAATGAACTCACTTCCGGATCTACTGTATATTGTAGATATAAAACGCGAATATATTGCAGCGCATGAGGCCAACATCCTTGGAATTCCCGTTATTGCCATTGTGGATACGAACACTGATCCAGATCTCATTCATATTCCCATTCCAGCCAATGATGATGCAATACGATCGATCAAACTTGTTACATCAATTATTAGCCAGGCTGTATTTGATGGCAAACAGCTTGTCGAAGCCAAAAAGGTCTCAATAGAAGAACAGGAAGAAGAAAAAGTTAAATCCAAGCAAGAAGCCAAAAAGAAGCAGCTGAAGAAAAAACCGATAAAAAGTGAAACTGCGAGAATGGGAACAGAGAAAAAGCTTATAAAGAAAACGACAACAAAACAAAAGGAAACTCGCAAAAAAACAGTAACAACAGTAAAACCAATAGAAACAAAAACAGTTCGCAAGAAAATTGAAAAGAAAGAGACAAAACAAACAAAGAAGAAGAAGATAAAGAGCAAATAGCCAATTACAGCAATACTAAGGAGCTGCGTTATGGATATTCCAATAGAAAAAGTCAAAGAACTCCGTGAAAGAACAGGTGCTGGAGTGCTTGATTGTAAAAAGGCGCTCGAAACCACAAAGGGAGATATTGATAAAGCTATTGATCATTTGAGGAAAACGGGCATAGCAAAAGCAGAGAAAAAACTCTTGAGAAAAACAGAAGAAGGAATTATCCAAACTTACATTCATCCAGGTTCACGCCTTGGTGTTCTCATAGAGCTTAATTGCGAAACTGATTTCGTTGCAAAAACCGACGATTTTAAGAAACTCGGAAAAAACCTTGCGATGCAGATTGCCGCTTCAAACCCCATCGCAATACACCGAAAGGACATTCCGGAAAATATTATTGAAAGAGAAATGTCGATCTACAGGACACAAATTTCCGAATCGGGAAAACCCGATAACATTGTGGATAAAATTGTAGAAGGGAAACTCAATAAGTACTTTAAAGAAGCCTGTCTCCTCGAGCAGCCATTTGTAAAGGATACCAATCTTACCGTAGAAGATTACATTAAGGAAAACATCGCAATAATTGGCGAAAACATTTCAATTAAAAGATTTGCTCGATTCAGGATTGGTGAAGATGCATAATCTCAAGTACAATTCATATGCTCCCCAAAAAATATAAAAGAATTATTCTCAAGTTGAGTGGACAGATAGTTGCAGGCGAGAACAAATTCGGGTTTTCTAATGCTGCTCTGCAGTATCTGAAAGAGGAAATTGTGGATGCATTCAATCTTGGTGTTGAGATTGGAATTGTTATGGGTGGGGGTAATGTATTCAGGGGTCAGGAGGCAGTCGAACAATTGAATACAGATCGGGTTAGTGCAGATTACCTTGGAATGCTTGCAACCCTCTTCAATGCTTCACTTTTGCAGAATGTTCTTGATAGATCGAATGTACCTGCGCACATTATGACCGCCCTCAGTTTCTCTGAACTCGCTGAACCTTTTATGCAAAGACGGGCAATACACCATCTTGAAAAAAAACGAATAGTTATTTTTGCCTGTGGAACGGGGAATCCTTATTTTACTACAGATACTGCAGCAGTCCTCAGGGCTATTGAAATGAAATCTGATGTAATCTTGAAAGGAACAAGGGTAAGGGGGATTTATGACAAGGACCCCGAAGAATTCAAGGATGCTCACTTTTTTGAGACCTTACACTATTCCTATGTTATTCAGCATCAGCTGAAGGTCATGGATTCAACCGCATTTTCGCTTGCTATGGACAATAACTTACCGATACTTGTATTCAACATTCTTAAGAAAGGTTACCTGCGACGAATACTTGAAGGTGAAAATATTGGAACTATTGTATCTGACAACAATTAAAGATTACATCAATTTTCCTATCTATTGCAATAATTCTGCACAAATCATAAGGAGGGATAATGAGCATTAGCCAGATAGAAGAAAAGGCAAGAGAAAAGATGAAAAAGAGCGTTGACGCTGTGAGAAACGAAGTTGTCCGCATAAGGACCGGGAAAGCAACGACAGCTCTTGTTGATGGTTTGAAAGTTGCATGTTACGGTTCAAAGGTTCCTCTCAAACAAATAGCTAATATTGGTGTTCCAGAAGCCAGACTACTTCTTATTCAACCATGGGATAAGAATCTGCTTCCTGATATTGAAAAAGCGATTTTCCAATCTGACCTTGGTCTTACTCCTAACAACGATGGGAAAGTAATACGGTTGCCAATTCCTCCGCTCACCGAGGAAAGAAGGAAAGAACTCGTGAAACTCGTCAAGAAACTAGGTGAAGAAGGAAAAATTGCAATGAGAAATGTTCGAAGAGAATGCAACGATGAAATCAAGAAAGGTGAAAAGGCAGGCAACTTTTCTAAAGATGATTCACAGAGAGCTATGAAAGACATCCAGGAAACAACTGACAAATACATTGAAATGATTGATATGGTAATTGCTGAAAAAGAAAAAGAAATAATGGAGATATGATTTGATATCAAAGGAACATCTTTTCGATAAATACAAAATAGATCCTGCAAGACTCCCGAAACATATAGCGATTATTATGGATGGAAATGGGAGATGGGCTAAAAGGAGAAATCTTCCCAGAATTCTCGGGCACACTGCAGGTATCACTTCTGTTCGCGCTTCCATTAAAGCTGCTTCTTTATTGGGAATAGAATATCTGACGTTGTACACATTTTCGACGGAAAATTGGATGAGACCAGGCGAAGAAGTACGTGCATTGATGAAAATGTTTGTAGATCTGCTTCAAAGTGAGACGGAAGAGCTCTACAAGAACAACGTGAGAATAAAAGCAATAGGTCGTTTGGATAAACTTTCAAAAAAGCTTCAGAATATGCTTCAACAGTCTATCAATTACACATGCAAAAACACCGGTCTTGTTTTCATCCTCGCAATGAATTATGGCGGAAGACAGGAAATTGTGGATGCTGTAAAAAAAATAATAAGGAAAAAACGGAAACCACATTCAATAAATGTCAAGACCTTTCAAAATTTCCTTTATGATAGCGAAATTCCTTACCCTGATCTTATTATCAGAACGAGCGGTGAGATCAGATTATCAAATTTTCTCATATGGGAAGCTGCATACAGTGAATTTTGGATTACCAAAACGCTCTGGCCTGATTTTAGAAAAAGGCATTTGCTTAAAGCAATTGCTCATTACCAGAAGCGAATACGCAAATTTGGCGGCGTAAAAAATGCGTAAAAAACCAAATATCATATACCGACTCATTACAGCAGCCCTCTTTATTCCTGTTTTAATATACATAGCATATAATGGGGGAATTTATTTTCTTATTCTCATTGAACTTGCCATATTTTTGGGAACATTCGAATTTTACGACATTCTCAGAGCAAAGAAAATGCAACCGTACAAGAAAATTGGGATAACAGCAGCATTGGTACTTGGATTAACCGCCTATTTTCAGAGTTACGTGTTCACCTTTTTTGTCCTCACACTTCTTGTAATGTTTTTGTCTTTTTCCGAGCTTTTCAGGAAAGAACAAGATAGAGCAATCTACCATATATCAACAACAATTTTTGGCATTATGTATATTTCCTGGCTTCTGAGTCACCTCACTTTATTGAGGGAACTGCCAACGGCAACCGGAAAACCCTACCATCTTGGTTTTGCATACGTGCTCATTCCCTTCTTTATTGGCTGGGGATACGATACAGGGGCTTATTTTGCTGGAAAGAAATTTGGAAAGCATAAACTACTCCTTCGAATCAGCCCATCAAAAACATGGGAAGGTGCAATTGGCGGCTTTTTGCTTGCTCTTCTTTTTCTTTTTGCATATCAACAGTTATTCAAAATTACCTTTCTAACTAATTTTGATATTATTATGCTTGCTCTCCTGGGCTCATTTCTTGCCCAAATTGGTGATCTTGTTGAATCACTCATAAAGCGGGATGCGCGAATAAAAGATGCTTCTTCACACATACCCGGTCACGGAGGCATTCTGGATCGACTTGATAGCATTTTTTTCGTTGCTCCCTTTGTTTATTATTTCCTTAGATTTTTTGCGGAAAGGTAAGATGAAAAGAATTGTAATTCTTGGTTCAACAGGCAGTATTGGCGTCAATGCATTGCGTGTAGTTGATAATTTGAAAAATGAATTTGCACCAATTGCTCTTTCCTGCTTTCGAAATGCTGAGCTATTGGCGCAACAAACCCTCACGTATCATCCTCAATTCGTCAATATGATTGATTCAGAAAAAATACCGCTCCTCAGGGATAAACTCATTGGAACAAAAACAACCATACTTGAAGGAAAGGAAGGTCTTTGCAGGATTGCATCAATGGAAGAAGTTGACCTTGTGTTCAATTCTATCATGGGATCCGCAGGATTTCCTCCAACACTTGCAGCAATTAAGAAGGGAAAAAGAATCGCCCTGGCGAATAAAGAAACACTTGTTTCGTATGGAACCATTATTATGAGTGCGGCGAAAAAGTACAAATCGGAAATTATACCCGTTGACAGCGAGCACTCGGCTATTTTTCAATGCATTAATGGTAGAAAGAATCAGAAAATCAAGAGAATACTACTTATGGCTTCAGGCGGTCCTTTCAGGAACAGGGATGATATTCTGAATGTTACCATAGAAGAAACCATACGGCATCCCGTGTGGGCAATGGGGAAGAAAATTAGTGTTGATTCTGCAACAATGATGAATAAGGCTTTAGAAATTATTGAAGCACATTACCTCTTCGATATTCCACCTAAAAAAATCAACGTCGTAATTCATCCTGAATGCATTATCCATTCTGCAGTTGAATTTGAGGATAATTCCATAATCGCTCAATTGTCAACTCCCGATATGACACTCCCTATACAATATGCTCTCACGTATCCGGAGCGCAAACAATCAATTACAAAGAATCTTGACCTGACTCAAATTTCAAATCTCACGTTTGAGCCTGTAAACCATCTGCAGTTTCCAGCTGTTTCACTGGCAATGCGAGCGCTTGAGAAGGGAGGAACAACAACTGCTGTTCTGAATTCATCAAATGAATGTCTTGTAGATGCTTTCCTTAATAACCAGATAGCTTTTCACACTATAACAAAGGTAATAACTGAAATAATCGATAAACATACAGCCGTAGAAAATCCCTCAATACTGGAAATACAAAACGCGGAATTATGGGCTCAATCAGAAGCACAACAATACATAGTTTATGCTAAGAAATGAAAGCAAAGAGGTATTAATACCTATAAAATGATCTTAACGATACTTTCAGGTTTAGTGCTTTTTACGGTAATGGTAATTAGCCACGAATTTGGTCATTTCATTGCAGCCAAGATAACAGGAATAGCCGTAATACGATTCTCCATTGGGTTGGGCCCGAAACTGTGGGGTTTCAATTTCAAGGGAACAGAGTATTCACAAGCGCTCTTTCCTATAGGTGGCTATGTCAAAATGAAAGGTATGGACCCCGGTGAAATTAAAGGGGAGAAAGATGAATTCTTCTCAAAATCTATACTCGTTCGAACATTCGTGGTTCTTTCCGGACCTCTTCTTAATCTTGTACTTGCATTCCTTATTTACTATTTTTCGGCTTTTGCATTCGGTGCATCTATCACTCCCGGTACATCAATAGAATCTGTAAACAAAATACAAAACCTTTCAGAGAGAGTATTAAAAGGTGACAAGATAATCTCAATTAATGGAAAACCGGTTTCCAACTGGTATGAGATATCACTGATTGTAGAGCAAAATCCTGACTCACTCAATTTTCGAATAAAAAGGAGTGATAGCATTTTTACCGTTGCTCTTCCCTATGCTCCTGATCAAGATTTTCCCTTTGTTCCATCGATTGAACCCGTTATTGGCGTGGTTGAAAAGAACAGCCCGGCATATAATGTTGGTCTTAAAAAAGGTGATCGCATTGTTTTCTTGAATGGTAAAAAGATATCCACTTTTGAGGAAATGAGAAAAGATATCAGTACAAATCCTGGAATGGAAATGAACATTGAATGGCTGAGAGATGGTACACTTTTAAAAGGAAAAGTTATTCCCGTTAAGAAGAAGATACAGGAGAACGGTGAGATCAAAGAAATTGGACTGCTTGGTATTGCTGTAATGACCGAAAAGCTTCGATTTGGTTTTTTTGCCTCTTTCAAAGAAGGATTCCTGAGAACCGGTGATAGTATTAAACTCATTGTCTCCATTATCAGTATGCTCTTCAGGCGACAAATTTCCCCAAAATTGCTTGGAGGACCTATAGCTATATTCCAAATTGCAGGAGAGTCGGCGCGTTGGGGATTAGAATTCTATCTTGGTTTTATGGCTCTTCTTTCCATAAACCTGTTTATATTCAATCTTATTCCCTTCCCACCACTTGATGGCGGACATATTCTCATTTTTACCATTGAGAAGATCATACGAAAGAGACCAACCGAGAAACAGTACATGATAATACAGCAGATTGGCTTCGCCATCCTTATCATCCTTATTGCATTCGTTTTCTACAATGACATAATGAGAATACGAAATAAATAGAGGAAAATGACAACTTCTCAGGTAAACATTGATTCAGTGAATGTGCATTACCTTTTCTTTGCTATAATACACAGTTCAGTATAGGCGCTTTTTTGTGGAGATTGCTTTATGCATGGGTTAAAAGATTTGTTAAGAAGCTTCATCAAGAAACCAAAGATACTGAATGGGTCAATTCCGGTAATTTCAACAACACGATAATTATTTTCCAAAAAAAGCCTTTTTAAACCATCGTGTGTATATGCTTTCTCGTATCCATGTTGCCACAGTCCAAAATGGAGCAGTTGATACAATTTCCATAGTGAGTATCGGGCTGGAACAATAGTAATAACGTATCCTTCGCTTTTTACAATCCTTCTCATTTCGTTTAAGAACGGAACCTCATCCCTGAAATGCTCCATTAATCCTGCGCTGTATACCATATCAAATTCATTATCCGGAAAACCGGTTTTTCTGCAGTCGGCAACGACAGCATTTTGGATAACAGTCTTAATTGCATTGATTGCTTCTCCGCTCGTATCAAGCCCAAAACTTTCAACATCATCACGAGTAGTGTTTAGCAAACGCAGATTGGAACCAAAACCACACCCCACCTCAAGAACTTTCTTCCTTGTTGCATCTATTCTATCAAGATATCTCTTAAAAATGCTGTCGCGTTCAGAAATGAGCCATTTCTCAGCTTCTGAAGCTTTGTACTGTTTCCAGTAATCGTCCCACTGGATCATGCTAATCCGATAGCACGAAATAAGAATTTCACTCGCATGGTATTTTTATTTCTTGTTCTGCTTACTGTCTGGTGGATATTACTTGGTGCCCGTTATTCCGGCATTTCCAGAAATGCTCTCAAGCGTCGTGCTCTTGTTGGATGCCGAAGTTTTTTCAGCGCTTTCGTCTCGATTTGCCGTACACGCTCTCTTGTGACATTAAACATCATTCCAACTTCTTCAAGCGTTTTCGGAGTACCATCAGTAAGGCCAAACCGCATTTCAAGTACCTTTTGCTCGCGCGGGCTTAATGTACCAAGTACTCTCCTCAACTTTTCCTGTAGCAGGACGAGCGCTGCTGAGTGCGCTGGCGATGTAACCGTTCTGTCAGGTATGAAATCTCCAAGAAAGCTTTCCTCTTCATTTCCGATTGGTTTATCGAGCGAAATCGTACCCTGGGCAATTTTATAGACACTCTTTACTTTGGCAACAGATATACCAATTTTCTTTGAAATCTCATCAGGAGTTGGGTCCCTTCCATTCTCCTGAACAAGTTCCCTCGTTGCTCTGACAACCTTATGTATAACTTCTATCATATGCACGGGTACACGGATTGTCCTCGCCTGGTCAGCAATTGCCCGCGTAATCGCCTGTCTGATCCACCATGTAGCGTACGTGCTGAACTTGTACCCCTTTCGATAATCAAACTTTTCCACAGCCTTCATTAAGCCGGTATTACCTTCTTGAATGAGATCAAGAAAATCAAGTCCCCGGTTTGTATAGCGTTTGGCTATGCTAATGACAAGTCTGACGTTTGCTTCTATCATCTTTTCTTTAAGCTGTGATATTACTTTTTCCCAGATAGTTATGGTGTGAAGCAATTTCTTCAAATCCCTTACAATTAAAATCTCATTCTTTTCGATGCTCGTGAGTTTTGACGAAAGATACAGTGTATCATCAACAGCCTTCTTAATTTCATCTTTGGGTTTTTTCATTTTCTCGGCTGTTCTCTTTGTTATACGCTTTTCTGATAGTCTGATGATTTCATCCCTCTCCAAACCAAGTGATTTGGCTATTCTCTTCATTCTTCCTTCAATTGAACGAATTTCGGAAACGAGTTCCTTGAGCTTTGCAACAGTATCAGCAATTACTTTTTCCTGAATCTTCAATCGTCCAACCTTGTTAATGATCTTGTCATGGTATGTCTGTAGTTTCTTTTTCTCTTCAAGGATTTTCTTTTTATATTTAAGTTTTTTTAGCCGTGTAAGGGATTCACAGTACTTTCTTCTTAATCGTTCTATGCCTTCCAACAATCTCATAACTCTCTGTTTTTCCTTCCAGCCAGAATAATTATGAGGCCACTCATTCACATCAACATGGATAAATTCCTCTATTCGAATGCTACTATTTTTGAGTTTGTTATAGAACAATACAATTTCACGCAACCCAAGTGGGAGAGAGAACAGATTGGTTATAATCCGCATTCGACCATTTTCAATTTTTTTGGAAATGGAAACTTCACCTTCTCTTGATAGGAGGAATACCTTTCCCATATCTTTTAAGTATATTCGTATTGGATCATCTATTCGTATGTTTGATTTGTACTTTGTAGACTTTATTGTGCCAGATTTCTCCTGCTTCTTCTGCTTTTCCTTCTCCTTCTTCACTGCATTTTCCTCGTAAACGATAACTCCAACAGCATCAAGGTACATAAAGATATTTTCAAGCTCTTCCGGCTTGATAAATTCCTTTGGTAATACCTTATTGAGCATTTGGAAGGATATTTTCCCCTTTTCAACAAATTTCAATATTTCATCGATCCGAAATGTACGTTTAACGACCAATATTTCCTCCTACATTTTTTAGAAGTGTTGCAATTCTGCCTTGCTCCTGCAAAAGTTCACAAACTGCTTCGTGGTCATCTTCTTTTTTCTGAATTTCTGATTTTATCAGTTTCCATCTTTCTTTCAGCTTTATGGTTCGAATCCTCTTTATGTACTGATGAAACATTTTTTGAAAATCACTTTCAGGCAGATCATCTTTAATATTGAATACTGTTGATGAGACACGCTTTCTTTCTTTATCATCCTCTATTAAATCAAGGACATTCGCTATGCGTATCGCTTCCTTTCTTGCTCTCTTTTCGTTAATGTATGATAGGATTGACGATATTGAACTGGTAAGAAGTCCTTCGTCTTTAAATACTTTGAAAACCTCACCATACCTCTCTGGTTTCATTGCCAGAAGCAGTACAAGATCGTTGCACATCTCCATCACCGATAGAACTGATGGTTCAAACTGATCTCTTGTAAGTTTTTTCTTTACTCCCAGGAAGATCGTCTCGTCAACAGAGAGTTTCTTGCCGATTTTGCTCAGCCACTCCTGGCGTTCAGTTATGTCTTCCACTTGCGCAATTGTTTTGCTCATTTCCCTAATGATTTCAGTTTTCTCAACGGGATTGTCCGTATCGTATCTGGAAAGCATGTAATTCATTTTGAAATCAATAAAATGAAGCGCATGATCAACATATTTCTGGAATTCCTCCTTTCCCTCTTTCTTCACGATATCATCCGGGTCTCTTCCTTTGGGAAGTGTAATTATGTAAGGAACCAGCCCGTTTTTAATAAATATCGAAATGCTGCGAAGTGTTGCATCCTTTCCTGGTTTGTCCGCATCAAATGAAATATAAATATTTCTCGTATATCGCCTGAGTATTCTTGTCTGCTCATCAGTCAGCGAGGTCCCTGAGATTGCAACACTATTGGTGAAACCTTCCTGGAACAATGAAAGCAGATCAGTATAACCTTCAACAACAAGACACCGGTCTAAATTTCGAATGGTTTCCTTTGCTTGATAGATGCCATACAGCGTAAAACGTTTTTTGTACAGGGGAGATTCGGGGATATTAAGATACTTCGCCATATCATTGCCAAGTGTTCTTCCTGCAAAACCAATCTTTTTCCCAATAGAATTATAGAATGTGAACATAATCCTGTTTCTGAAACGATCGTAGAAATGCCCTTTCTCGTTTTTTACAAGCACTCCAGAAGTGTACAGCAATTCTTTTGGGATATTGTTTTTCAGAGCTGACTTCAACAGATTATCCCATCCGTCAGGTGCAAACCCAAGCCCGAATGTATCAATTATTTCATTACTTACGTTTCTTTTTCGCAAGTAAGCCATTGCTTTTTTACCCACAGCTTCCTTCAGTTTCCGCCTGAAGAACCCAAAGGCAAATTCATTTGCATTAAACAAATCCTGTCTGATTTTATCATCATCTGACAGTTTTTTCTTTGTGAGGGTGATTCCGTATTTTTTTGCAAGAATCTCAATGGCTTCAATAAAAGACACTGTTTCATAGTTCATTACAAATGAAATTACATTTCCGCTTTTTCCGCATCCGAAACAGTGATATAGTTGTTTTGCAGGAGATACGGTAAAGGATGGTTTCTTTTCAGAATGAAATGGGCAGAGTCCCGTGTAATTCTTACCAGCCTTCTTGATGCAAATATACTCACCGATAGTATCAATAATATCAGCAGCATTTCTTATCTCTTCAATTATTTTCTGATCAATATAGTAACGTTTCACCCTATTTCCTTATAAAACGTAAATACCAATCAACTTTCAATAATCAAATAGCAAAATGAGTTTACTGTGAGATACAAGTACATATTGTAAATGAAACTAATGTATGGGGTTACAACTATATATTTCTGTCTTTATACATTTAATACAATATACTATCTAAATATGCTTTTTGCAACTATTTTTTAACTTTTCATCTGGACAACAGTTACGCCACTTCCACCCTCATCCCAGTGCCCAAGCCTGTACTCTTTAATGCGTTCATCATGTTTCAGGAGTTCGCTCACTGCCTCTCTTAAGACACCGCTCCCCTTTCCATGGATAATGTAAATAGTTGATAGCCCGCTCAGAACAGCATCATCTATGAATTTCGTGACCCTCATCACCGCTTCATCAGCAAGAAGTCCTCTAAGATGAATCTCTGATGATGTGTCCCTTGTTACTGTTTCGGCAGCTTCCCTTGGTTCTTGCTTCCTATCATTCTCCGCCAGTTCAAGTGTTTCATAGGGAGCAACAAAGTGAAAATTTTCAGCTTTCACCCTGACATAATTATCCAGAAGCTCTGTAACTTCGCCTTTTATCTTAAGTCTTTTTGAATAAACATAATCTCCTACAGCAAGTTGTCCATTACGTTCTTCTTTTTTCTCTTCAAATACCTGCAGGTTAGTCTCTATTAATGCTTTCGCCTTCTTTATGTACTTTTTTGATGCCTGTGATTCCCTTATTTCCTTAACGATATGCTCCATTTCTCTTCGAGTGGAGAGAACAATCTCTTCAGCATGTCGTTTTGCATCAACAATAAACTCCTTTTCCGTGCTTACAAGTTTTTGATATTTTTGCTCGTACTTTTCAATAAGCGCAGCAAGGTTTGACTTCTCTCGTTCCACAGTTTTTATCTTTTCATCTGTTTCCCTTTGCATCATTTCGAGCGAGCATATAAGTTCATCGGTTTTAATTTCATTCTGGTCAACGTAAGTTTTTGCCTTTTGAATAAGATCTGGCGGAAAACCAACTTTTTCTGCAATTGCAAATCCATGTGATGATCCAGGAATTCCCATAGATAAATGATATGTTGGCGTGCTGTGTTCTTCGTCAAATTGCATGGAACCATTTTCCATCCTTGAATTCCCTGCAACAAAGAACTTTAGTTTACCATAATGGGTTGTTGCGAACGTAAGAACACCCTTTTCAGCCAACCTTTCCAACGCCACCATGGCAATACCCATACCCTCGGCAGGGTCCGTTCCCACACCAATCTCATCAAGCAGGACCAGGGATTTGTCTGTCGATTGTTGAAGTGCGGTACTGATATGTCTGATGTGAGATGAAAATGTTGAAAGGTCCATCGCAATGGATTGCTCGTCCCCGATATCAGCGAAAATACTATCAATTTCAGGTATTACAGAATCATTTTTTGTCGGGATAAACAGACCGGTGTATGCCATAAGGATAATTATGCCAATACTCTTAAGGAGAACAGTCTTTCCTCCCATATTTGGACCACTGATAAGAAGCAGTTTCGTTTCCCTTCCCAGATCAACATCGAATGGAACAACTGCATCTTCTCCCTTTTTTACCACGAGAAGTGGGTGCTTCCCCCCCCTGATGGAAAGCAATGAATCCATCGAAAAATGTGGCTCCGAAAATCCGTATGAATCTGAGAATGATGCAATGGCATAGAGCATATCAATCCTTTTCATCTCTTCGATACTGCGCTCATAGTGCTCAAAATGGTCAATCAACACTTCAGTAATCAATCTCAATATTCGCTTGATCTCTCTCTCTTCTCTCAATCTAAAAGTAGCATACTCATTGTTGAGCTCAACCATTTCCAAAGGTTCAATAAAAATCGTGTTCTGTGTTTGTGACATCCCATGCACAATGCCTGCTATGTGCTTTTTTTCTGCAAATTTAACAGGTATTACAATCCTTCCATCACGTGTGGTGAAAATTTCGTCCTGCAGGTATTTCTTTTTTTCTGAGATAATTTTTTTCGCATTACGAATAAGCTGCTTGTGAAGTTTCCTGAATCCATCACGTATTGATTTTAATTCCTTCGATGCCCCGTCTTTTATCTCACCATTTTCATCAATCACCCGCTGAACCTTATCGTTCAAATCAGGTAGTCTTGATATATTCCCCGCAATCTTTGCTAATTCACTGTATTTTCCATGAAGTTTCCCGAGGAATTTTCCAACCTGCTTAAAATCATTTGTTATCTTACCAGCCATAAGCAGTTCAGGAATGTTGAGATGATAAACGCCTTCTTTCAATCTCTGCAGAATCGGTCTTAAATCTTCGTCCAGTGGAACAGGGAAGGTAAGCGCAGAGTTGAGCAGTTCTTTGAATTCCTTGACGAGACCTAACCGCTCTTCCCTCTCCTTCCTATCTACAAGAGGTATTAGTAAGTGAACGCCCTCTCTTCCAAGAATTGAAAAGGAGTACGAAGATACGATTTCCTTGAGTGTA
>SOKD01000004.1 GCA_004376305.1 Candidatus Cloacimonadota bacterium
TAAGTGTTACAGGGCCATCATTGTGAATGGAAACAAGCATTTTTGCTCCGAACTCACCAGTTTCCGTGTGAATTCCCTTTTCCTTTACTGTCTGAACAAAGTGTTCGTACAGATTTTTTGCTTTCTGATATGGTGCAGCTTCAGTGAAACTTGGGCGCCGTCCCTTTCCTGTATCTCCGTAGAGTGTGAACTGTGAAATAATAAGTGCTTTGCCTTTTGTTTCAATAAGTGACTGGTTCATTTTGCCTTCGCTATCCTCAAAAATTCTCAATGCAATACATTTGTTTGCCATGGATGCTGTATTTTTTTCGGTATCATCATGGGTGATTCCAAGAAGGATAACAATTCCTTTTTCTATTGAAGATACTTTTCTCCCGTTTATGGAAACGGATGCACTGCTTACCCTTTGAAGAACAGCTTTCATTTAAGCAGCTCTGCTATCTTTTTGGCATACGCTTTTGCAGCAGGTGGTCCATTCGCAGTAACAATGTGACCTATAACTTTCACGGTTTCATCGGAAAACATTACATTATTCTCCCTGAAGATACGCTCAACATCAGGTGTTTTGTAACATGCTACGGTTTTGCCCGTAATGAGCCCTGCTTTCACAAGTGTTACCGGGGAGAGACAGATGGCACCAATCACTTTTTCATTTTCGAAGGCAGTTTTCAAATGCTTATGCAATATTTCATTTTCCCAGAGGGCTGGCGAGCCTGAACCTCCAATAAGAACGATAGCATCAAAATCCAGAACATTCACATCCTGTAAGAGTTTATCAGGTTTCACTTTCATTCCAAGCATTCCCTGTGCTTCAGTTGTATCTGTCGATGCAACAATAACCTGCGCTCCTTCATTGGTGAAGAGCGTGTAAGGTTCCTGAAATTCTTCATCCCTGAAATTCTCCGGAGCTATAACCATAAGTATTCTTTTCCCATTCAAAGACAGGTTCTTTTCTTCTTCCATTTTATCCTTTTCACCTCCTTGACAGGCATTGAGTATTAATGAAATGATAAAAAGAGAACAGATAGTTTTTTTCATTTTTTCTCCACCCTCATGCTATTTGACATTTGCTCTACGGATTTTCTTCATCCGGTACGCTTACCGTATCAACAATAACGGTGGTGACAATAAGTGTGATAGTATCACCCGGTGAAACAAGAACCTCCGGCTGAGGAGATTGAAGTATAATTTCTCCGGACTCACCTGTTTCATTCTCAATATATTGAATGTTTCCAATAATCAACCCCAGTTCACGAATGGGCTTTTCAATCTCCGCCAGATTGCGCCCGAAGAGATTTGGCATTGGAAATCCTTCAAGATCCGCTGAGCCTTTACTGACAACTATTATGATTTCTGTGTTCTTTCTCACCGGTGTATTCGAGGGCGGGATTGTTTTGATTACCTTTCCGGGTGGAAGAGAATCGGTTTCAACATGTTCTATCTTTGCTATCTTGAGTTCGAATCGTTGCAATATATTTTCTGCCTGTATGAGCGGAAGCCCAACAAGGTAAGGAACAAGAATTTCCTTCTGTCCTTTACTAATCCATAGCTTAACACTACGCGAAGCCTTCAATTCTGTTCCTGGTGAAGGCTCTTGCCGGTACACATAGTTCTCTGGAACTGCAGGATCATAATCGAAGAGTTCAATATAGGGTTCAAGTTCCATTGATTTCAGAATTTTTTCTGCCTCAGTAAGTTCCATCTCAGTCACATCGGGTACCGTTACAATGTTGCCCTGTCTGACTATTAAGGGCATGATAATAAAGTTCATGAGTAAAACACCAACAAGGAAAGATACAAAAGCGACGAAAAGCCAGAACAGTATTTTTTTTATTTTCATTTTATACATTTTGCAGGTTGCTGTGCGTAAATGCAAAGAATTATGTTTCAAAGTAAGATGGAATGCTCTCTTAGTATGTCCCTTCTCGATTTACCACAATGTCCACAGAGGAACCAGAATTTACTTTTGTCCCGGAAGATGGATGCTGTGAGACAACAATGTCGAAAGGAAGTTCTATATTTGTTGTATAACGGACATTGCCGAGTTTTAATCCAGCCTTCTCCAGGCGTATCCGCGCTCCTGATACGCTCTTTCTGTACACATTGGGAACGGTAATTTCTGATACTCCAGTACTAACGATTATATTTATGATCGTGCCTTTCATAGATTTCGAGCCAGGAGCAGGATTCATGCTCATGACCTGGTCTTTGAGATAGGATTCAGATTCCTGGAATTCAATTCTTCCAACAATATATCCGCTTTTTTCCAATCTCTCTTTTGCCTGCATGAGTTGTTGTCCCCTGACATCGGGAATAGCATCTTCACCGATTAATGGTGCGGACTTTTTGTTCATCGTAACTTTAATCAGACTTCCTTTTTCAATAGTGAAACCAGGGAGAGGGTCCTGGTCAAGAATGACGCCATTTTCATAGTTCGGATCTTCTCTCTCTTCAGATATAAGAAGAAGCAGATCTTTATTCTTCAATACAAGTGAAGCCTGATCCTCTTTCATTCCTTTTACGTTTGGAACGTCGACTTTGGTTTTTTTCTGTGTAATGTACGGGGAAACAAAAACGATAAGCACAAGGCACACAATGGATGATACAATGAGGGATGTGAAGAGTGAAATCCAGAAGTACTTTGCTCCACTTTCGTAATACATCATATCCTCCTCAATACAAATTTTCCGTATTCAGCAACAATGTCAGTTCTTATTGATGGCTCATTCCGTAAGGCTTTTAATTATAGCACCTTAATTGGACTTTGTCAAGGGAAAAGTGTAAACATTCCCCTTTACCAATGATACAATGACGGATATTAGGGTGGAGGAATAGATTCAGGTGGCTCCAGGTCATCAAGTTCTTTACTGAAAGGATTAGCAAGAAAAATTTCCTTGCAGCGAGGGCAGAGAAGAAACTCCCTTTCCTTGAAAATTTCTTCTTCAATGAGATCTTCAGGAAGTCCTTTTACCTCTTCCTCTATCTCTCTGAGAAGTGTTTTCAGGTCCTTATTATTCTGCGGCTCTATGATGCCGTCGAAGTTGCTGATGACAATAATCCTCACGATGAAAGAGTTTGCACCAGGGACAATTCGAACTCCGCATTTATAACAGCATAATAGCATAATCGAGTATAAGCCTTTTTTAAAATTGTGTCAAGAGAAATGGGATATTAAAATAACTTGACTTTTTTTATTTCGTAGCATAATCTATGAATTTGTATTGGACTTTTGTAAGTGAACTTCATTGTTCTTTCACCGTCGTTATAGATGCCAATAGTAGATTTTCTAAAGAAGGAGGTTTATAATGGGGCATGGTATTTGTCATATTGAGATTCCCTGTAAGGACCTGCAGCGAATCAAGGATTTTTATGGCTCAATATTTGGTTGGACATTTACAGATTCTGGTGAAATGTATACGGTGTTCAGTACCGGTGAAGGTCCTGGAGGAGGGTTTGACCTGCGAACCGACTCTGATCCTGTTTCGAGGTCAATTGTTCTCTACATAGAGGTGGAGGATATTCCGCTCTACCTTGAAAAAATCTCCGGGGCAGGTGGTAAGATCATTCAGGAAAAGACTGAAATCAGCAAGGAATTTGGTTATTGTGCCCTCTTTGCAGATTCAGAGGGAAACACCCTGGGAATCTGGTCAGAAACCTAAGTCCGTTTCATTTGAAATTAAAGTTATTCGATGAAATTTATTGCTTACAAAAGCAATACGACTACAAAAGCACGGACGGGGAAACTATCACTACCGCATGGAGAGGTTCACACTCCGGTTTTTATGCCTGTTGGCACACAGGGAACGATAAAGAGCGTTGCTCCTCTCTTCCTTGAGAAGGCAGGGGTGCAAATCATTGTAGCCAATACGTATCATCTTCATTTAAGACCGGGCGAATCCATTGTTAAGAAGGCTGGCGGTATTCATACATTCATGGGATGGAACAGGGCAATTCTCACTGACAGTGGTGGTTTTCAGGTTTTAAGTCTCGCTGACTTAAATAAGATATCAGATGATGGCGTGGCGTTCCAGTCTCATATTGACGGAAAGCATATTTTCTTTACTCCTGAAGAGGTTATCAGGATTCAGCTGGATCTTGGTGCCGATGTAGCTATGAGTTTTGATGAACCAGTACTCTATCCATCAACAAGAGCATCATGCAAGCGGGCAGTTGAGAGAACCACGAAGTGGGCAGAACGGGGAAAGAAAGTATTCGAAGAGAGAAAAGGTGATGGCAGGGCTCTCTTTGGGATTGTACAGGGGGGAACCCATAAGGATTTGAGACAAAAGTCGGCAGAGGAGCTTTTAGGTATTGGATTCGATGGTTATGCAATTGGGGGTCTGGCAATTGGGGAACCCAAAAAGCTTCAGTTAGAAATTACGGAGTTTACTATGCAGCTGCTTCCGCACGAGAAGCCGCGGTACCTGATGGGTGTTGGGTATCCTGAGGATATTATTGATGCTGTGACAAAAGGTGTTGATATGTTTGATTGCGTGCTTCCAACGAGGAATGC
>SOKD01000230.1 GCA_004376305.1 Candidatus Cloacimonadota bacterium
GAACTTCCCCTTCACCTTCTATTTACCTGTGCTCGTTGACTGATTTCAGATCAAGCAATCTGTCAATGAGTGATTTATTGAAACCGACGATAGGCCTATTATTAATGAGAATTACCGGGACACCCGTTTGACCTGTTTTTCTCACGATATCCCTGGCTGCCTGCTGATTCTTTGAGATATCAATTTCTTTGAATGCAATTTTGTGTTCTCTAAGATACTGTTTTATCCTTCTGCACCACGAACAGGTTGGGGTTGTGAAAACAACAACTGAATGCCTTTTTTTGCTTGCCATTAACTTTCAGAATGCAACGACTCGATATACTGAAGTGCTGAATACGCAGAGAGCGCTCCATCTCCGACAGATGTTGCAACCTGTCTGAGTATTTTTTTTCTAACATCTCCAGCAGCAAAAATACCGTCGATATTTGTTTTAAGAAACTCGTCCGTCAGGATAAATCCATAATCGTCAAGATTGAGCATACCCTTAAAAAGTTCCGTATTTGGCTTCAGTCCGACCCAAACGAAAACACCATCAACCGGAAGTTCCGTCTTCTCACCTGTTTCTCTCTTTTCAATAGTGACAGATTCAACGGTTTGGCTTCCATTGATTGAGCGAAGTTTTGAGTTAAGATAAAATGTTACATTGTTTTTTTGTTTAATTCTCTCCTGTAATATTTTTTCCGCAGTCATATGCGGGAGAAATTCAATAATCTTTATGGACCTGACGTATTCAAGCAGGAATAAGCTTTCCTGTATCCCGGAATTTCCGGCCCCAATGACCGCAATATCCTTGTCTTTGAAAAAAGGCGCATCGCAGGTTGCACAGTACGAGATACCCCGTCCTTTAAATTTCTGCTCGCCGGGAATACCAAGGCTTTTGGGTGATGAGCCTGTTGCAACGATCAAAGTCCTGGCAGAAAACTCGCCCTGGTCTGCTATTACCGTTTTCTTTTCCTCAGATACAGCTACGTTGTGAACAGTGCTCATCAGGAATTGTGTTTTGAACTTTTCAGCTTGCTTCTTCATGTTGTCCATCAATTCCAATCCTGATATACCCTCAGGAAAACCGGGATAGTTCTCTATCCTGTCAGTCGAAGCTGCTTCACCACCAATCATTTTTTCCTCTACAATAAGGGTTTTCAGAAGAGCGCGACCCGTGTATATTCCTGCAGTGATGCCTGCTGGTCCTGCCCCAAGAATAATAACATCGTACTCTTTTTCTTCGATTTTTTTATCCGTTCCATCAAATTGGAATTTCAGGTCAATCACAGCATCTCCTCGGTTTGTTGCGCTTTGAGAATTTCCTTGAAGAAACGTCTTTCTTCCCCGATTTCTTCTCTTTAACAAGCGCCGATAACTACTTCACAAATAGTATAATAACAATGCAAATGGTTGTCAAGTAATTTATTATTTTAACAGATTTTTGCTGTGATGTGCGTGATTCCGTTTGTTTTTTAGATTATGATACCGCGTGGGAAAACTTTTTTCTTGCAAAAGTTTTTTTCTTGATATATATTGGTAGTAGGAAATTGTTATGGATTAAGTTATTCAGGAGAATATTTAATGAGATACAATGGATACGGATCAGGAAGGCAATTTCTGCGTCCCCGATTTTCAGGTGCTGTAAGAACGCTCATTATTATCAATATTGCAGTATTCATACTGCAGTACACATTTCGGGAAGCCCATTCCCTCTTTGGACTTGTTCCCATCCTTGTTGTTAAGAAATACTACGTCTGGCAACTTGTTACCTACATGTTTCTTCATGGTGGGTTTTTTCACCTTCTTTTTAATATGTTTGTGCTCTGGATGTTTGGTTCGGAGCTTGAATCGAGATGGGGAAGAAACGAATTTCTCAAGTACTATTTCATTACCGGTATTGGCGCCGGCATTGTTTATACAGCTGCTCGCTTCAACTCATATGTTCCGACCATTGGAGCTTCAGGAGCAATTTATGGACTTCTGCTTGCATATGCACTCACTTTTCCGAATAGGTACATCTATCTTTATTTTTTTATTCCTGTGAAGGCAAAGTTCCTTGTTCTTATCTTTGGTTTCATCGAGTTCTTCGCGGTGCTTTCTCGTACGGGAGATAACATTGCTCATTTCGCACACCTGGGAGGATTGCTCGTTGGTTTTCTGTACCTGAAACTATTGAAAGGAAAGGCAAACATACTGAGGAGAATAATTTTTATCGAGAGGAAAGCAACAGATGCTGATGTTGAAGTTGACGACACCGTTTTTGAGGATACGGTAAACAATGTACTGAGAAAGCTATCGAAAGTTGGATTGGATGGTTTAAGCCCTTACGAGAGAGACATCCTGGAGCAGGCAAGAAAGAGATACAGGGATACGTAAATAACGTTCAGAGAAAATTCAAAAAAGGAATCACAGCGCAACCCTTTATTTGGATTCGATAGTACGTGCTGCTATTGTATGTTTACGAGGTGATTATGGGCATAAGCAGGTACATGAGCTCTTCTTTTTCACCCGTCTTATGTGTAATAATCACTGCTGTTTTTGGCGAACTCATCAGGAACTCAACGGAATCATCATCTACATTCCTCAATATTTCCGCAAGGTATGATGCATTGAAATTTACCGTTATCGATTTATCGTTAAAGGTACCTGTTATGTATTCTTCTCCTGATCCAAGCTCTGTTTCTGTGTAAACTCTGACCCGCTCCGGTTCTATATCAAAACGTACCAGGTGACTGATGCTGTCAGCATAAATAGCTACCCTTTTAAGGGCATTCATGAGTTCCTCGCGCGGGACTTTTAAGGTCTTTTTATTACCTTTGGGAATAACCTGTTTGTAGTCAGGAAATACTTCCTCTATCAAACGTGCAATAATGGTAGTATCCTTAAGATAGAATCCTATCTTCGTATCATCAAATCTAATATCAATATCTTCGTTGTCGTCATCGATATAACCAATAAGTGTTCTCAATGCTTTTGGTGGAATGTTTAATTTAAAGGGTTCCGTTTTTTTGACTGTGCACCGGTAATAAGCAAGTTTTCTTCCGTCCGTAGCGATCATATTGGATTCATTATCCACTATGTGCCAGTGAATACCCGAGAGGGCTCTTCGTCCCGGCTCTTTTGATGCAGCAAAAGAAGTTTTGAGGACAGCTTTACGGAGGAATGCAGCGGGAAAGGAAAAATGCTTTTTCCCGGATAGCTTTGGAATTTCAGGATACTCATCGATTGGAATAGCGGGCATTTTGTATGTGCCTTTGTTGTATCGTAATTCAACAAAGTCATTAACAACCTTGATTTCAATTTCACAAGGAGGGAGGTCCCGAACTGTTTCGAGAAATCGTCTTCCGGGGACAGTGATACTCCCCTCTTCAACTATGTCCGCCGTCAATGTACTATCAAGGGAGATATCAAGGTCTGTTGCGCTGAGAGTTACACTTTTTTTTGCGGCTTGTATCTTAATATTTCCTAATACAATCAGTGTCGTTCTCTGTGGAAGAATACTCGCTACCAGTTGCAGTTTTTCCAAGAGTACACTTTTTTTTACCTTGAAATACATTCTTCCCTCCTGCTTACTTTCGTTAGTATCAAAGAAATTGAAAATCGTTCACCTATATTACAAGACAAACTATTGTATATGAAGAAAATGCTCTTGTCAAGAAAAAAAGGGATATGTCATAAAGAAAGACTTTCCCATACAGAAAGAAATACCGAATAAGCATGGAGAAGATTTTAATTGCAAATTCACACTTGTTTTTTTGGGCATTTTATGATATACCTGCGGTATGGAAAGATATAGGTTCCGGAGTGACAATCAAGGGATAAGGCAAGCCCTTGTCGTTCTCGGGCAGGGTGGAATTATTGCTTTTCCAACGGATACTGTATATGGAATTGGTTGTGATGCATTCAATGAAGCAGGTATTGATCGAATGTACCGCTTAAAAAAGAGAAAACGGGAAAAACCTTTTGTTATGTTTCTTGCATACAAAGACTTACTTTCGAATTACGTTCTGAAATCAGGAGTAACCGCGCGAGCAGTATTTGACCATTTTGAACCAGGGGCTCTGACACTTATTATGAAAGCAAAAAGGAAGGCACCCCGAGGTCTCTTAAGCAGTATGGGAACAATCAGTATTAGGATTCCCGAGTATGAGTTCCTGAGGAAATTGATTTCGCAGTTTGGAAAACCGCTGGCTACCACGAGTGCGAACATTGCAGGGACAATGTCGCCCACACGCTATCGCGAAATGAATCTTCACGTTGATCTTGCAATAAAGGACGATTCAATTCCCTGCGGTGTTGCATCAACGGTGCTTGATGTCTCTTTATATCCATTCGTGCTCCTGAGAAAGGGATGTGTCAGTATTTTTGCACTTGAGCGGTTTGTTTCCGCAAAAATACGTTTCGATAGATCGATTTTGTTTAACATTCTGTTCGTCTGTACGGGAAATAGTTGCCGAAGTCCCATTGCAGAAGGAATAGTAAGAAAATTGCTAAAAGCAAAAAAATATGATAAAATAAAGGTTTCCTCATG
>SOKD01000136.1 GCA_004376305.1 Candidatus Cloacimonadota bacterium
CCAGTAATATCACTAGCAGCAGTAATGCACCCTTTTTCATATCAGCCTCCTTGTTCTTTATATATTTCCTCGAAACCTTCAATTGCTTTCAGGTCTTCAATTGTGATTTCATCCTTACAATCAATTTCTTCAAAGTTCCGAGATTCATTATATCAATGTACTTGCAATCCTTCCCGCTCACCCACTCGGGCTTTTCACCATCCTCAAAAAAGCCCAAAAATAACTCCCTTTTGGACTTTTTGAAATTTGAGGAAATCCATCCATAAAGCTTCGCTGGACATTTGCATAAATCAGAATTGCACATTCATTTATTGCAGCTATTCTGGAACCTCCATATTTTATTGCACATCAATCTATATATGTTTTCAACCTGTTTTGTCAAGAGAAAAATTTCTCTTTATAATCAACTCATATCTTTCTCATCTCAAAACGTGTGAAAGGTCTCATTAACATCATCATACTTGATCCCCCGGGTAGTCACATTGCAACTACAGATCACTTTGCCATTCTGCATGGCAGCAGCGGTCAAAATTCCTGATTCCTGCATATACAGGTACCGTTCAAATTTGTTCTCCTCGCACCATCCTGTTCTGAAGAGCATACTCCCTCCTTTATGGTTAAAGGAGATCTATGAAATGCTTAAAGAATTCTTGTTTATAATATAAAAAATAAGGGAGAATCAATGAAATAAATTACAAACCATGCTCATTTAGAAGATTCAATAGTCCCCTTTTACCAAGAAAGGTTTGCTTAGGTCCAAGAATTTGACCAAGAGTTGTTGGGGGTATTGGATCGGATCTATCTTGAACTGTCGTAATTCGATATTGCCCTTTTACGAAAATCTGGATTGCATAACCATGATCGCATCTTCCAACTATTTTACCGCCAGCCTTCTTAAATAGACGGAGTAATTGTATGCCTGTAATAGCAGGAGCTTTTGTATACTTTCTTTTTCGCTTCTTAGTCATACATTTGCATGAACAGGCTGAATATCTACACTAAATGTATCGTATTTCTTGCTTGATGGTGGGATTGGGATTCGCTTTGGTTTTGGTTTTGTTCTATGAAGCGGAATATTGTGTTCTCTAAAAAATTTCGCTCTTTGTCCAGTAGATTCAAGTGCATTCAAATGTAAAACCACGAGGTCCTTGATTGCTTTAATTGCATCCTTGAGATTATCACCGTATGCAGAAGTGCCAAGTTCTTCACAAACTCCAACAACTCGTCCCTGCTCCTGTCTAAATAAAAATGTCAATTTGACATATCCTGCGATAATCCTCATATTATCTACCTTCCTCTCTCAATTGCTCTGTGAAAGCTTATCGGGTACACTTCTATTGGAATATATAGGGATTTTGCTTGATTTGTCAAGCAAAATCCTAAGAATTTTCATTGGTGAATCAAAACAGAAAGTTTTTCTTGATATAAAACGGGGATTTGTCCTCGATGTTAAAGCTACCACCAAATCCGGTATTCCAGAGGTTGATATCGGCAATTGCACCCCATGGTTTTGTGATACCTATCCCCCACCCATGAATGCTGCGCTTCCTGTGGTTCAATCTACAAAGAATTCCTGTCTGAATTCCGGTTTGAATACAAAAACAAATGATACAACAGCGTATGCGATTAGTAAGACTGAAAAAAATGCAAGAACCGACGCTGCAATGTGCATATAGTAGCCCCAGGATTTTCTCTTTATTAGACCAAAACCAGCACTGCCGTAAACAACCAATCCTGCAAGCAAGGGCACAATTATTATAATGCTTCCCAGAACACCCATAAAAACCTCCTCTTCAGCATCTCCTGAGAAGAAAATACCATAGACCAGAGCGATTACCATGAAGAGAAGACCGAGGGCATGTAAAGCGGCTATAGCAAGGTCACTGATTGCAAAAATATCAACGCTTGTATTTCGTTTCATTCGTTTGGTACGTACACCAAATATCCACGCAGGCTAAAGCCTGCGGCTACCCTTTATTACACCTATAACATCCACGTAGGGTAAACCTGTGTAATACAATTATGTACAAAACATTTTTCTATTACACGGGGTAAGGATTGCGGCTTCAATGCTCCTTGTGCATATCGGCTATGAGTTGTCCATTGACCCCTACATTCTCAGCTGTATTCTCTCTAATAAGAATGGTGATGTGTTCTATCTTATAAACATCCATTGCGACGTCCGTAATTCTTTTTACGAGATCTCTCTTTTTTTCGATCTCTAACTGGGGTCCATCAATTTGTATAAGTGGCATACATACCTCCCCCTCTAAAAGTGGTTAAGAGTGCGTGTCATTTGTCAATAGTCATTGGTCATTCTAAAACATTAAGGCTCCAATGATCACTTTTGTTCTATCAAATATTTCAGAGGTTGTCAATCATTAACCGTTTCAATCCATAAATTGGAATTGATTGCGGTTAAAAAAAAGTCCTGCTTGCAGAATGCAAGCAGGACTTTTTATCGAAAATGGTTGCTTCTTAGAAAGTCCCGTGCTTAATGGCTTCCAGGAGGGTGCGTTCATTCCATTCTTCGTCGCGACGCACAAAAAGCGCGAAGAAATGGATGATAATGGCAGTGCCCCACATGAGAAGCGGAAAGTAGAACCAGAGTGAATACGGATAGAGAAGAAGATTGAGCAAAAATAAGCTGAAGTTAATAACGAAAAATACCAGCAAATGCAGGTAAAGTCCGTTTAGTTTTTCATTGATGCTTGCGTATTTTGTCTTCTTATTCATTTTTCCTCCTTTTGAAATATCTACCCGGTAAATGTCCTTTTATTCCAATTGCTTTCAATAATATTAGACAATCAAATCGAAATTTCGTTTAAGAGAATTCCTTGTTTTATTCTGTAAACAAACGCACACCTTTAGCAAAAACGTCCTGCAATGACATCTTTCACCCTCAGCTTTATCCTTTCCTCCTCCTGTGCTAAAGCTTCGGCGAACTTGAACCTGACGAATCCTTTACATAGGCTGGACGAGGCAATTTAAAGTGCATTTGAACTTGGGATTGCTTCAATAGTCAGAAAGAGCGAATTTTCGCAATGACCACTGGATTATGATAAAAACTGAGTTATGCAGATAGATGAATTGTTTTATTAGCTTTAATTATTTTTTGAGTTTGATGATTCCTTATTAAAACCTTGCCAGAAATGTAACAAGAAAAGGAACAAGAATTGTCAAAACCATCCCGCTGAAAATCGAAATGGTCGCATACTCCCTCCCAACAAATTTTGCTATAAGAGGAAGCGTTGTGTCCATAGATGTTGCTCCACCCGCTGCAATGGGTGCTAACTTGCCAAAATGTTTTACAAGCAATGGAATTGTTAGGAGCGTAATAACTTCCCTCAATACATTTGAAAGCAAAGCAATCGTGCCAAGCCTTTCGCCGCTTGTTTGAGAAATAATGATGCTTGAAAGGCTATAATAACCGAATCCTGCTCCAACTACAAGTGATTCTTTCAGAGCGAGTTCAGGCAAGATAAATGATATCAGTCCCACCCCCAGCAAGGTGCCAACGATCACTGAAAGCGGAACAAATACAATTTTTATGTTAATGGATGAAATAATTTTCCAGAGTGCAGATATATCACTTCCAATAACAATCCCCACAAAGAACATCAACAAGTAAAGCATATATATCTCAATTTCAAGATGGATAACAAATTCCGGCAAGATAGAAAACAATCCCCCCATAACACCAACGAAAAAAATGAATACCAAAATGAAACTGTTTTTCATTACTTGTTTTTGCTGAAAAATAGTACAAATGACAGCCAGGAAACCAAAACACTTCCTGCAACGCTTGCTCCTGCAAGCACCAGTGACATAAAACCAATATTTCCAATAGCTTTTATTATGGCATCGTTTGCGCCTACTGAAACCCCTAATAGGAATAAAAGCATATAAATCGCTATATTCATTGAAATTCCAGCATAGTGAGCAACATTCTTCTTTTTCCTGAATACAAAACCACACAAAATACCACCGGATAAAATTGAAATTACGATAATCATCTAATCACCAAATCTACCGCGAGCTCTTTTTCTTGCTATCTTTCCAATTCCACCACCTTAAAAGCTCAGGATCATGTTTCTTTGTTGATGCATAGTAAATTGCACACCTGAATACATAAAGCATGCACCTGTCTACCATCCGTCCCTTTAATGAGCACAATTGCAGGTAAAGATTTTCCGGATTACGGTTTTTCAGGTCTGCTGCTGAATGAATGCCAATTCTTGCAAGGTCCTTTGCAATCTTCTCCCCCACTCCTGGAATTTTCTGTAATTCTTTTGATACAGAGCTCTTAATAGTTATTGTCATACATCCTCCTTTTGAAGACTCAGGATTTCATTTTGGTTTTTTTTCAACGAAAACATGCATCGTAATCCTAAAAGGTATATAATAGTGAAATAATTTTGTCAAGTGGAAATTAACAGCAACACTTTACATCCTGTTTATTATTCTTCCCTCTTC
>SOKD01000069.1 GCA_004376305.1 Candidatus Cloacimonadota bacterium
AAAAAAGCGATCCGCAAAATCGCAACAACTATCAAGAATAGATTCCTTCCTCTCCAAGTTTATTGATAAGAGCAAAAGAAAAGGTGAACTTATTCCAGCAATTCGAAAAAGTATGCAAAAAGCCGGGGTAGAACAAACATCTCTAACCTATCTTTCAGGCAGCGAAGCACGAAAGGAATTCATCGAGGTTATTGAAAAAGACTTGATGAGAACGGGAGTCGATTCGGACTCCCTCATAGGAATAAGGAACCTGATTCAAAAAAATGCAGGTATTGAAGACCTCCTTAAATCACTCATCGATTTGCTCAACAACAAAAACGAGAACATCAGAGGGAATGTTGTACAGTCCTTTGTGGACCTTGTGGAAAAGCTTATCCTTCTTACACGAATGGATCTTTTGAAACTTATTCTTGTTGCTTTTTCCGAAAGACTTGGGAGAGAAACAAATAAAGAGACTTTTATTGCTATCGTAAAAGGACTTTCAGCAATTGCCGTGAAATTAATAAAGGAAGGGAAAGGTCTTCTTTCAGAACAGGTGGACGATATACTGAATACATATCTTAAAATACTGGAGGATACAGACAAATTGCAGATTATTATCACTGCGTTATCTACGATTGGCGATTCGGGTGACCAGAAAGCAATGAAGCAACTGATCTATGCCATTAACAGAGATGCAGCATACCCGATCATAAATAAAGAACTGGTAAAGAAAGGAGAAAAGATCCTCCCCTTACTCCTTCACTCAATGAAAGCAATCGAAGACAAAATAACAAGAATTCGTGTCCTCTCTCTTGCCATTGATACGGCAAAAATCGTCCCCAATTATGACAAATACGTATCAATGTATTATGATGACCCAAAATGGTATGTGCGAAGAAATATTGCCATTATACTGGGTGAGGTTGCCGATAAAAAAGCGCTTGATATCCTCGCAAAGATGGCAAAAGACAAGAATTCAAATGTAAGGATTGATGTTATGCAATCCCTTGGAAAAATAGAGTCCGAGGACAGCGAAATACTGCTTATTGAAGGGTTAAAAGATCAAAACAAGGAAGCTGTAATACAAGCACTCATCGCTTTGCGAAAAACAGGAACCCCGATGTGTGTTTTTGCCCTGAAGGAATTGATTGAAAAACAAACCTTCATGAAAAAGGAAAAAATTCTTGAAATCCAGAAACGAGGCATCGCTGTTTTATGCCATATAGGAGGAAATGATGTGATTAATATCCTCCGCAAAGTTATTTTTGATAAAACAATTCTTGGAAGATATAAATTTAGCAATGAAATCAGACTCCTCAGTGTTGAGGGGCTGGGCAAAATGGATACAAAAGTCGCAAAACAAATTCTCACACGGGCATCGTGGCTTAAAAATCAGGAAGTTGGAAAAAGAGCTGCAGAGATTATAAAGAGAGCAACACTTATATGAGGTTCACAAAAGAAAAAATTATCATCCTTGACTTTGGATCTCAATATACCCAACTCATTGCACGAAGAATACGCGCAAACGGTGTTTATAGCGAAATCCTCCCCTTTTCAGCCCCTACACAGAAGCTCCAATCGAATGAAGTAAAGGGCATTGTACTCTCTGGCGGCCCACATAGCGTATATGACAAGAATGCGCCGTGCATCAGTTCTAAAATCCTCAGGTTCGGGATTCCGGTTCTTGGCATTTGCTATGGTCATCAATTGATTTCCCATATTGCAGGGGGAGACGTTGAAAAAACAAAAAAGAGTGAGTACGGATACGCCCATCTTATAATTAAAAGAAAGGCAGAGCTTTTAAAGGGTATTCCAAGAGCTTCACAGGTCTGGATGAGTCATGGTGACAGAATTCTCAAACTCCCACCACATTTTGAAACACTTGCACAAACAGAAAACACAGACTTCGCAATTATTAAGCATAAACAACTTCCGGTATATGGCCTTCAGTTTCATCCTGAAGTGACACATACGACCATAGGCAACAGGATACTCAAAAATTTTCTTTTCAAAGTATGCAAATGCACAGGAGACTGGGATATGAGCTCCTTTATTGAAACCTCAAAGCAAGAAATCATGCACACGGTGAAACACCGAAAGGTAATTCTTGGTCTCTCAGGGGGTGTGGATTCTGCTGTGGCAGCTACTCTGATAAAGCAGGCAATTGGCGATAGTCTTTTCGTTATCTTCATCAACAATGGTCTGTTAAGAAAAGGAGAACCGGAAGCGGTTATTGAGAATTTCCATCCATTGTTCAAGAAGAAGTTTTTCTATGTTGATGCCGAAAATGAATTCCTTCATGCTCTACAGGGTGCGAAGGATCCTGAAAAAAAACGAAAAATCATTGGAAAAACCTTCATCAAGATCTTTGAACGAGAGGCAAAAAAGATAAAAAACATTATGTTTCTCGCACAGGGAACACTGTACCCGGATAGAATCGAAAGCATGCCGGTACAGGGTCCTTCTTCAACGATTAAAAGCCATCATAATGTCGGCGGTTTACCTGAGAAAATGCACTTAAAACTCATTGAACCCTGTAAGAACCTATTCAAGGATGAGGTTAGGGAAGTGGGAAAATTACTCAAACTTTCAGATACCATACTATCCAGCCATCCATTTCCAGGTCCTGGGCTTGCGGTAAGGATTATCGGTACCATAACTAAAATGAAGTTACGCATACTGAGAGAAGCTGACACCATTTTTATTGATGAGATCAAAAGAAACGGGCTTTACAATAAGATATGGCAAGCATTCTGTGTACTCCTACCGGTAAAAACGGTCGGTGTAATGGGCGATAAACGAACATATGAACATGTCATTGCTCTACGAGCCATCACAAGCAGTGATGGGATGACTGCCGACTGGTATCCTTTTACAAAACGTTTTCTGACAGCTGTATGCAATAGAATTATCAACGGAGTTACGGGAATTAACAGGGTTGTATATGATATAAGCTCAAAACCACCCGCCACAATTGAATGGGAATGATAAGAACAAGTTAAAAGGAAAAAGGGAAAAGTAAGGAATAGCAGTAGGCAATAAGCAGAGGGTAGCCGCAGCCTTTAGCTTGCGTGGAGATCGGATAAAATAAATAGACAAAACAAACTAAATAGATGATATTAACGCTCTAAACGAAACTTACGAATTATATCTGGTAGAATTTTATTCTTTAGGTTTATAACCAAGGCGCGCGAACGGGTTTACGACGCTCGATGCAACATTTTTGAGATGTGATGCAATCCTCTTCATATAGCGTAATACCAAAGTTGCGAGAATTGCCCTCCCGGGCTCATGATTATCATCAAGAAGTTTATTAAGTAATTCATCGCACCTTTTTGCAATGTTAGTACATTTTTGCATTTCCTCTTTTCCGCTCTCTTTTTTCATTTCTTTAATAACTTTTCTCGTTTGATCGAACAATGGTTCAATTTCATCTCTCAATGCCCTTATCTCATCAAAGTAACCTCCCTCTAATTTCACATCACTATCTCGCGAGAGATCAAGAACATTCTTGGAATAATCGCCCAATCGCTCAATATCAACCACAATGGTAATGAGAATGAGGGATGCTGTTATATCCATTGCGGGATTTATCGAAAGATGCTCGAGTATCTTTCTTCGAACATCCATTTGAATCTCATTCAAACCCCTGTCCATTTTATAAAGATTGGCTTTTGACTGCTCGTTATCAAGAAACACTGCCATTGCAATCTTGAACATGTCTTTTGCAACCACCAGCATCCTTTCCACTTGTTCCTCAGCTTTATCAATGAGAGTCTCTTTTTTCCAGAATTTCCATACTTCTCCAAACATTTTTTACCTCCTTAATAGAATAATAAAAATAATTGGAATAACAAAAAAAGTTAATAAAATGTAAAGGATCAACTGATATCGGTGTTCTTTGCCAATCCATCCGAGAAATTTCGCCGCTTTAATAGGAACAAACTTAAACGGATACCAGATAACGATGCCCAGAATATTAAATGTCAGGTGAGCAAATGCGGTCTGGACTGCAACAATAGAACCTGTCATCAGAGATGCCAATATTGCCGTAATTGTTGTTCCAATGTTTGCACCAAGGGTAAACGGAAAAATCTTTTCAATATCAAGTATTCCGGCACCCACAAGGGGAACAACAAGAGATGTAGTCACAGAACTGGACTGGACTATTGCTGTTAGGATAGCACCAAAAAGAAAGGATTTCCATTGTTTCCCGAAGAGATACCTGTCAAGATTAATCTCTACACGTCTTGTCGCCAGTTTTCGCGCCGATTTAACAATAAAATGCAAAGCAGCAAATAATATGATAAGAGCTCCAATAAGAATTGCGATGTAATTATTAAAAAGGAGCCTCTCAAAAAGGTGCACGACGGGACCCACAACGACCTTCATAGGATTAAAGAGATGAATTCCTCCAATATTCTCAAATGCACTCGTGAGGAATTCTGAAGTTCTCTCTATAAAATGGAAATGCATTTCAAGGGGGAATAGTA
>SOKD01000304.1 GCA_004376305.1 Candidatus Cloacimonadota bacterium
AATGCATTCCGAGTATTGCTGTCCCGCAATCGATTGTTTCAATTCCGGGTTGGGAAATAAACTCAGATACCGTTCCTCCTCCTCCTTCGTCTACCTTGCCGAGTTCTCCCGTCTGCCAGATGACTTTGTTCGTATTAAAAAGATTTCTAATTTCGCTTACAAATTCGGCTGATGCATCGTTCGTCCCGTATTTGCCTCCAGCGCCAGTGTATTTTGTTAACACAACGCCGAATCCGAGTTTGGCAGCATTTGCTTTCTCCAGTACATTCTGATAGTTTGGATTGATAGCCGTATTTACATCTCCTGACAGGGCTTTTGAACTGCACAGTACATTCCTTACCATATCAAAATTTGATGATTTTCTTTTCCGTAAAATGATTTCACGAATGCAGTCAACCAAAAATTGGGATCGAGCACCGGTTGCGCCAACACTGCCGATCTCTTCCTTGTCAACGAAAAGAACAATTGTGGAATGCATTGGATTCTCAATCTGCTTGATTGCTATAAATGATGCATAGGCACAGATTCTATCATCCTGTCCGTATCCACCGATAAAGCTTCTATCCCATCCAACATCCCGTGCTGGTAATGCGGGAACTACCTCGATTTCAGCACTGATGAAATCATCTTCCTTAATGCCATACTCTGTGTTGAGAATGTCCAGTATATTGATTTTAACACGTTCTTTTTCGTCATTATCCGGGAATGGAATACTTCCGGTGAGAAGCGTGAGTTTTTCGCCTTCTATTGCCTCTGAGATTTTCTTCTGTGATTGCTCTTTACGGGAAAGATGGGGAAGGAGGTCAACAACAGTAAAAACGGGATCTTTTGGATCATCACCGATAGCAATGGTTATTTTCTTCCCGTTTTCTTTCAGAATGACTCCATGAAGAGAAAGGGGTAGTGCAGTCCACTGGTACTTCTTTATTCCTCCATAATAATGGGTTCGCAGCATGGCGAGCTCAGCTTCTTCGTACAGGGGATTTGGTTTCAAGTCAAGACGAGGTGAGTCTATGTGCGATACAACAATGCGTATGCCTTCTTGCAGAGATCTCTTTCCAATAATAATAAGAGCTGCACTCTTGTGATGATTGACTATGAAGATTTTTTTGGCATTCTTTCTTGATTTATCCACAAATCCTTTCTTCTTTGCATGCTCTATTATCCATGAAACCGTTTCGCGCTCCGTCTTAACCTTTGTCAGGAAATCTTTGAATCCATCCCCGAACTGAAAAACCTTCTTTTTTTCGTTATTTGTATAGCGATCCCATGCAGGTTTTAATTGCCGCATTAACTTTTCTCTTATTTCTTTAGCTTTCTTTTTCATTATGCTCCTTTCAAAGAATTATGCTAAAACCTGCTGAAAAGATTGACTTTTATTCCTTCAAATGGTTCTTCAATTCTGCAAATTCCCCCGGTGCATACCAGTCCGCCTTTTTCTGAGCCAACCATTATGTGCAATGTATGCGCGTTTGATAAATCCCATCTTATTTCAAAAACCTTCCATTCAGTTCCCTCACTCTCAAAGAGAACTTCCCTGTTCCTTCTCTCCCATCTTCCCGAAAGAGACAAATATGAAAAGATACCGATATCAACGGAAATGGCATCATCCCTGAAGTCAATCGCCTTCCCAATGCTATCAATCTCAACAATTCGCGAGCCCAGCCCCAATTTAAGCGAATGGGATCTCATTGCGCTTAAAAGTTCAATGTGTGGTATCAGTTCTGTTTTCTGTTCAACAATTGGTTCAGGCCACCGGTAAATAATTTGCTTCCCACTTGCAAGCATGGAAGGTCCATTATGCCATAGAGGGGATTTTATTTCTCCGAAGAATTCTTCAAAACCGATACTGTCTGAGGAAATGGTGGAGAGGGTTGATTTGTTTATTTGCACATACATATCTCCAAAGGGATTAGAGGTGACATCAATCATCCATCCTTTTTCGTCACTTCCGCGGTTGATTGAGTAGTTATCAAGATTTGCTGTAGGTGGTGCATTATACCTGTATATACTTCCGCCATAGCCAAGAGAATCGTACTGGAGGTATTCAAAACTTGCTGAAAATTTTTCAAGAAAAAACGTAAGGGAACCATATATTCCCATGCCTTCAGCTTCTGCAAAGAGAAGCCCATCCCAGCCTTCCTTTCGGGCAATTTCTACATAAGCAATAAATGGGCCGATTGAAGGCTCAATGCCAAAACTGTATAACAAGGTTTCAAATGGCAATGATAATGATGAAGCGGGATCGTCACTGGATAATCTGACGAAATTGATTGAAAATGGAAGAAAGAATGATACAGGATTAAAGACAATATTTCCTGCCTGGAGAAGGTCGGATGTAGCATTGACGATAAAATATTGTTTATTGATAAAATGAATATTTTTTGGTCTTCCGGATAGAAGTGTAAGAGAAGCGAATTTATATGTGTAGCGGAAAATCAAACCATCCATATTTCTTTCAATGCTTCCCGCTGTCTCATCGGTTTGATTAAGAATAAGCCCTCTTCCAAGGGAAGAATAGAAATTACCCGCCCGAATTGACCATTCAGGTTTTTTATACTCGATGAATCTTTTTCTTAAACCTTCGCTTCGCAACCTGAATGTAACATCGGAAGGTTCATATACATACCATTCCACATTCCCTCTAAAATTCCCATAAGTGGCATTGACGGTGAGAATATCTCTGAGAAAATGCTCGTTGATACCGGTTGAATCCTGCCATTGCCAGTATGACAGGTGATTCTTTCCGAATATTCTTAATGTGTGTGGAAAAGCTAATGCGGGGATGGAAAGAAGGAGTATTACAATAAGAAATTTTGATCGAAGGTTACTGATCATCACCTTCTTCCGGAAAGAGTTCAGCGAGCTTATCGCTAATATCTTCTTCGTCCCCCTCCTTGAATCCTCTATGTCTGAAAATAATGTAGCCCTCAGGATTAATGATATATGTTTCCGGTATTGCCTGTATTCCGAAGAGATCTTTAACTTCCTGATCGGAATCATACAGAACGGTGTATTCCCATTGATGACCTTTTACAAAACCAGGAACTTTTGAGGTGTTTCTTGGTCCGTCTTCGTTGATTGCTAAGAAAATAAGACCTTTATCCTTGTATGTTTTGAATAGATCTTTCATTGCATCAAGTCCATCGATACAACTCTTACAGTATATTGCCCAGAAGTCAATTATTACATAGTTGCCGAGAAGGGAATCAGTATAGATGATTTCATTCTCCATAGATTTCAGGGAAAATGAAGGTGCCATTTCAAGCTCTTCTTTGGAGAGCGTGATTGAAAAGAGAAGCAAAATGAAACTCACCACTAAAAAAGTTTTTATGAGACCTCCTGTTCAAAACAACAAACAATCACAACAATAATAATATACGATTTTCTTTCGGTTGTCAAGAGCAATTATCCTCTTTCTCAATCTTTCTTTTCAGTCTTAGCTAGCGTTTAATAAGGTCGTCGAAGGTACAAAATTCCCAGTCATCACCGAGATTTTCCTTGTATAATTTCAGGATAGTATATGCTTGCTGATGCTCCTTTTGAATGTGTTCATAGAACTTTGCAAGTTCAATATAGGGAAATGGTTCTGATGGTGTTTCTGAGAGGAGTTCTATCCAGAGTTGTTCAGCTTTCTTCCACATCGACATTCTTTTATAGATTCTGGACAGGTCTCTTTTAATTTCAAAAATAAGCGGTATATCATCTGTATATCGCAATGCCCTTCTCATAAGATTGATAGAGGTGTCGTTATCTCGAAGTTCTATAAAGAGCCTTGATATCGAATAAAGCACATCAGCATCCTTAATGGTATTCATTTCCTTAAGCAATATAACGAAATGCGAAAGAAGCTTTAACATCGAAAAAACGTCAATAACATTGTGTTCCATAACCTTTGTGAGAAGTGTTACTTCATTCGTTCTCAAAAAGTTAAAATACACTTCTGGAATCAAATGTCCCGCAATATCACCAATCCGGGGTGTTCCTAATAGTTTTTCTTCAAGTGATGAAAGCGAACGGTCTTCAAAGCTCCGCTTATAAATTCGTCGGGCAACATGCAGTAGGTCGAGGTGAAGATCAAATTCCGGTTCCTGGAGCATACAGAGCCGGTATCGCGTTGTGAGAAGCGGGAGGTCAAAGGATTTTCCATTAAATGTTGTAATGTACTTAAATTTATTGAGTACCGAAGCAATTTCCAGGAGCATTGCCTTCTCACCGGGAAGGTCCGGAAGAAAAAACTGCTTGATTTTGAATTTGTTATCTTCAAGGTATCCTATGCCAACAATGAAAGCGAATGTACCTGTACCGCCTGAAAGACCGGATGTTTCAATGTCCAGGAAAACATTGCTGGGAAGACTGTACTTTTTGAAGAAGTTTTCCTTGGCAAGAATATTCACTCTTTCGATATTCTCGCTGTGGAAT
>SOKD01000125.1 GCA_004376305.1 Candidatus Cloacimonadota bacterium
TGGCAGGGTACGGGTATGAGCAAAGCAATTGGCATGCATACCCTGTCATTAAACTGCTATCCCGTTCCCGTTTCAAAGAAGGTTTTCTTCAGTTATGGTGTACCGTTTACAGCATCAATTGACATAGGACTGTACGATGTCTCGGGAAGAAAAATAGCAGCAATTGAACACAATTCATTGAAAACATATGGCGTCTATACAGGTTCATGCAAACTCACTGACATGCCGCTTTCATCCGGCGTCTATTTCCTGAAAGTTGTTGCACGAAGCAGCGAGAGCATTCTTGAAAACAGTAGGAAGATAATTTTTGTTCGGTAATACAATCGTGTGGAGGATAGTATGAAAAAAAGTCTTGTGCTGGTAATACTGTTGCTGTGCATCATATGGACCGGTTGTCCCGATTTTCCACGAATAGGGCCTGCAAGCGTGGAACGCGCTTGGACTTATTATGAAGATGCAGAATTCGATAAGGCGATCCTGGAATTTGAGGACGTCATTGAGGACGAACCGGATAATGCCGAAGCGTATAATGGACTCGGTTGGTGCTTCGGGAAGATATGCTCGCTCTCAACTGCGGTCACTAACTACAATGAAGCGCTCAATAAACAGAGTTCGCTCATAGATCCGTATGCCGGGCTTGCTTTTGCTTATTCAGACTTGCCTGATGACGCATATGCAATCATCTCGGCGACAACACTTATCCAGAAAGATTCACTCTATTTTTTTGGACATGATCATGATATAACCTGGCATGATGTTCGCATTATAAAGGCAAAATCACTCTGCAACCTGGGAGATTTTGCTTCAGCTCTATCGGAAGTAACTGTTCTCAATCCTTCATTTTCCTGTAATGTTACTACACCAGAGGGAAGAGAAGCGCTGTTGAACGAAATCGAAAGATTGAGAGGTATTCTCTGATCAACTATCAAAATCTGATACTCAAACTTGAAAAATTCTGGTCTGAATATGGATGCATTCTTATGCAGCCATATAACAGTGAAGTTGGCGCAGGAACATTCAATCCTGCCACATTCATTAAGGTGCTGGAGGATAAACCATACAAAACTGCATACGTTGAAATAACCAAACGACCAAAAGATGGGAGATATGCTGAGAATCCAAACAGGCTTCAACAATTCTATCAATTTCAGGTCGTACTCCAGCCTTCGCCGGATAATGTTATAGAAACCTTCCTGGAAAGTCTTTCATTTCTCGGCATCAGAATGAAACACCATGACCTCAGGTTTGTAGAAGACGACTGGGAATCACCAACTCTTGGCGCATGGGGTTTGGGATGGGAAGTATGGCTTGATGGACTTGAAATCACGCAATTCACTTACTTTCAGCAGGTTGGAAATATAAATCTCAATTTAGTTCCTGCTGAAATAACGTATGGACTCGACAGAATTGCAATGTTTATTCAGAAAAAGAATTCAGTATTTGACCTTGTGTGGGCTCCGGGAGTGACCTGGAAAGATGTTTACCGGGAGAATGAGTATCAATTCTCGCGATATAATTTTGAAGAAGCCAATGTTTCTCTGTACCGTAGAAATTTTGATGATTTTGAGAAGGAAGCGGAGCGCCTCCTGCAAAAAGATCTTATTTATCCTGCTTACTATCATGTAATTAAATGTTCCCATATTTTCAATATACTTGATGCGCGCGGTGCTATAAGTGTTATGGAGCGAAAGTCCTATATAGCGGCAGTGAGGAAACTTGCAAAAAAGGTTGCCGAGAAGATACAGGAAAAAAAAAGGGAAAGATGATACATGAAATCTGACCTTTTAATTGAGATAGGTGTTGAAGAAATCCCTGCTTCATACTTGAAACCGGCTGCAGAAGAATTTTGCAAAAAACTCATCTCCCTCTTTCATGAAAGAAATATTCCCTGTAATGGTTATGAGGTGTTTTTCACTCCTAGAAGAATCGCTGTTCTCTGCATGAATGTAGCTGATCATGAAAATGTTACGACGAAAAAAGTCTTTGGTCCACCTGCCGAAATGGCATTTAACGGTGAGGGAAAACCAACAGCAGCCGCAACTGGATTCGCGAAATCATTTTCAAAAAATCCGAAAGACCTAAAAATTGGAATACGGAAAGAAAAAAAAGTTTGTTATCTGGAGTTACAAGAGAAACCAGAGCAAACAAAGCGGATTATCCAAACAGAACTCGCCTCAATTATTCAATCTCTTTGCTTTCCAAAGAAGATGAAGTGGGAGAAAACTGGTTTTATGTTTGCCCGTCCCATTCGCTGGCTTGTTGTTCTGTACGGAAAAAATGTTATTAAGCTTTCAATTGCCGGGGTTAAATCATCAAAGGTGAGCTTTGCACCGCGATTTAAGGGCTCAAAAAGCTTTTCGATTCAAACATCATCATCGTATGAGACAACACTTGAAAAACATTCTATCATAGCATCATATAAAAAAAGAAAAGAGATGATTGCGCGCGGCATAAAAAAGAAAATCGGCAGTAAACAATTTGTTATTGATGATACTAAATTGCTTGATGAAGTTACAAATCTTGTTGAATACCCTACGGTTTTCAAGGGGAAATTTGACAAGCAATTTCTGGCTTTGCCACAGGATGTTCTCGTAACGGCAATGAGGGAACATCAACGATATTTTGCTGTATTGAGTAAGAAAAACATGAAAATTGAACCCGTATACATAGGAGTATCGAATAGTCTTGATGAAAATATTGGTGAGATCGCAAATAATAACAATCATGTCCTCAGAGCCCGGTTAAATGATGCGAAATTTTACTGGGATGAGGATTTAAAAAGCCCTTTTGCAGAGAGCATTGATAAACTCAAGGGTATTGAATGGCATAAGGGATTGGGAACGGTGTACGATAAGACAATGCGCCTTGTAGCGTTATCAGACCACCTTTTTGATTTTATAAGAAAAGGTAATCGGGGGCACATCGCGCGCGGTGCGTTACTCTCCAAAGTTGATCTTGTATCAAACATGATAAAAGATGGCAAGGAGTTTACAACGCTTGAAGGTATTATCGGAAGAGAATACGCTCTTCAATCGAAGGAAGAGGAAGCGGTCGCGAATATTATCAGCGAGCATTATCTTCCTCGTTTTCCAAACGACAGGATGCCGATAACGATTGAATCAGCAATTGTCGGAGTTGCAGATAGGATTGATACGCTTATTGGAAACTTTCTCCTCGGAGAAATCCCAACAGGAAGCTCTGATCCCTTTGGGTTACGGAGATGCGCAAATGGTCTTTTGAGGGTGCTTGATAAATTCGCATTACGATTTAGTTTTCAGGAACTTGCAATGAAAAGCATTTCACTTTATTCCGCTCAAAAAAGTATAAGCGAACATGTGAAGAGTGCGGAGGTGCTGAAACGACTGAAAGCATTTTTATCAACGAGGATAACTTCGTATCTTTCGTTACAGGGTATACGTTATGATATTCCAGATGCTGTTCTTGTTGTTCACTTTGACAATATATATGAATCACTGAGCAGAATAAAAGCTCTTGATGAGGAGAGTTTCGAAAAAGATTTTGATAAGCTTATTATCGGACAGAGAAGGGTTAGCAATATTCTTAAGGGAATATCCGTAAAACATAAAGATATCGATGCATCACTTTTTGATTGCAGCGATGAAGAAAATTTGTGGAAAAATTGCATAAAAACTGAAAAGATATTTTCACAGGCAATGAATCAGAAAGACTATAAAAGTGCTTTGAAAGCATTGCTTGCACTGCGTCCCTCTATTGACAATTTTTTCGATAATTGTCTTGTAATGACTGAGGATGAACAGAGAAGAAATAATAGAATTGCGATTCTTTTCAAGGTAAAAGCGGTATTTGATAGCTATGCAAATTTCTCAATTATTGTAATTGAAGGTGAAAAATAGACAGATAATAATTGCGGTGAGTAGGGATTAGTAGGAAAAGGAGGATTGTCGTGAGAATAGGAATTGGCTCGGATCACAGGGGATACGAGGCTAAGGGATTTCTCAAGAGATACCTGGAGAATCAAGGATATTCTGTTAAGGATTTCGGAATTAACAGTGCAGCTTCAAGTGACTATCCAGATGTAGCATTCCCTCTTGCAGAAGAGGTGGCAAAAAAGAAGCTTAAAAGAGGAATTCTCATTTGTGGTAGCGGCATTGGTATGTGTATATCGGCTAACAAAGTTAAAGGAGCCTATGCTGCACTGTGCACAAATGAATCAATGGCAAGCATGTCAAGAAAGCACAATAATGCAAATATTCTCACCTTAGGTGCTCTGTATTTAAGCAAGAACAGAATGAAGAAAATAGTCGACGTATGGCTCAAAGAGCCATTTGAAGAAGGGAGACACAGAAGGAGATTCAATAAAATAAGAAAAAAGGAGTAACCTGTGAAAAATAGTATTTTTATTGTTATGGAATT
>SOKD01000056.1 GCA_004376305.1 Candidatus Cloacimonadota bacterium
ATCGAACAATTACTTAATCTCCAATTCAGGATAATTGTGTATTGATTGTTATTCGCAGTTTATTCGTAGTTCCGCCTACGCCAAGGCTTCGGCGGATGGGTATTTGTTGGGAACGATCTAAACACTCCAAACGAATGCAGTTGTGGAGAAAATAATCGGTAGTTATCTGTGTAAATCTGTGGTGCTGTTATGAAGAGAAAAATCTGAAGCCGGAGGGTGTAGCCTGCGGTTACCTTGCGCAGAGCAAGCTCTGCTACTCCTCGCAGGCTACGCCCGTTTCCGATGACGCTTTTTCCCCTTTTTTCCCTCATCTTCGGAGTAGTAGTAATAGTAGTAATAGTAATTGTATGAGCCGTAGATGTGCCGTACATCGACATCGTTGAGCACACATCCTAACAGTTTTATCTTCGCAAATTTTGCATTGTCCAAGGATTTTTCTGCTATCTCCCTGACTGTTTTTCCCGAACGGACCACAAAAACCATTCCATCAACTTCCTTGCCAAGTACTATCGGGTCTGTTACCGCTATTAATGGTGGAGAATCCATCACTATTTTGTCAAACTTTCCCCTCAATTCTTTCAGTACATCTTTCATTTTCCTTGAAGCAAGCAGTTCCGATGGATTTGGTGGAATGGGACCAGAAGTTATTACGGACAGATTCTCAATATCTGTTTTCTTTATTGCATCATCGAGTTTTAATTCGCCAGTAAGTACCTTTGAAATACCGTCTTCTTTTTTTAGATTGAACAGACGGTGAATCATCGGTCTTCTCAGGTCGGTGTCAAGCAGAAGCGTTTTCCTTCCTGCCTGCGCCTGAGCAATCGCAAGATTACTTGCAGTAAGGGTTTTCCCCTCCCTGGGTGCCGGACTGGTAACAACAACCGTTTTTATGCCACCATCTACCGATGCAAACTGTAAATTCGTTCTGAGACTCCTGTATGATTCTGATATATGGGAGCGGGGCTTTTGATGGGTAATGAGCTTGTTCTGCAGAACACTAATTTCATCCTTTTTCCCGTTTGAGCGGATGGATGGAATAGAGGCAAGAAGGGGCATCTTCAGTGTTTTCTCGACATCCTCGATACTTTTGATGGAAGTGTCAAAATATTCAATAACGAAAGCAACCCCTATAGAAATTATCAGCCCCATTATGAAACCGAGCATAATATTGGTAATTTTCTGTTTCCTTATTTCTTTTTTTGGCAGCAGAGCCCGGTCCAGCATTGAGACCGTTCCGATTTCACTTGCCTCAGAAATTTTCGCCTCTTCTGCCTTCTCAAGCAGCATCATATATATTTTTTCATTTGCTTTTCTCTGTCTTTCCATCCGCGCCAGTTCAATCTGCTCAGACGGAATACTGCTGAATTTACCTTCATAAACACCGAGTACACCTCTATACGCCAATTCTTTCGCTTTCGCTACTTCAATACTGATCTGAAGAGATATGGATTGTAACAGAAGCTCCTGCACCTGGGTAAGGGCATCGATCTGACCCCTATTCTCCAAAACCGAAACAATGGTCTCGTTCATCTTTGATTTTATTGCTCCAATCTTGCTATTTATCTCTCTGATCTTCGGATCTTTTTCATCATATGCCTGAATAATCAGAGATGCTTTTTCCTTCTCAAGCGTAGAGAGTGATATTTTCAGATCTTTCAGCAATGGAAGAGAAATGTCGGTCGATGTTTCCAGGAATTCTTTCTGCTCGATGGTGAGTTGTGATTTCACCGCTTCGAGATTCTTTTCCACTCCTTTTCTTTCGATCCTTGCTTTCTCATACAGGGTCTGCAATTCAGCAATTTGCTCGATGAAAGCTTCCGTCTCCTTCTTCAGACCAAAAACCTTATGCGTCTTCTGGTAATTACAAATATCATCTTCCGCCTTCTTCAACTGCTCTTCAACAAGCTCCATCTGTTCCTCGGCAAATTCCCTCACTCCTTTTACTTCTCTCCGCTTATCTTCTATATTGTAGTGTATGTATGTCTCGGCAACCTTATTAGCGAAAAGAGCAGCAGAATATGGTTTGTCAGTCTTGCTTTTTATCTCAATTATGTCAGAACCTTTCACGGGATTAATCGTAATTGCTGAGGATACTATGCCAACAATGGATGATAGTTTACTGATACCGGCGCTCTCCATCTCTTCGGACGTAAAATTTTCAGCAACCTTTCCCATCAATGTTCTACTCTTCAATATGAGGGTATGGTTTGTAATATAGTTTGCCTTTGAGTATCCGAAATCCATGCCCGGAATTGCAGTGGGCAATTGTTTAATGATAACCGTCGCTTTTGATTCGTAAACCGGTGGCTTGCGTAACGTAAAATAGAGTGTGGAAAGGAACGTTACCAGAAAAAGCGTGAGGACAATCCACTTCCTGCGTAAAACTATTGCCACATATGCCCGTATATCTATCTTTTCTTCATTCATAATTTTTGCATTATAAGGTAAAGGTTAACAAAAACAACAATACTTGAAATAAAGGAGGCGGCAGACCGCACCTTCTTCCAGAGATTGGCTTTGATTATTATGATATCACCCGATGTGAGAAAAATAGGTTGCTCAGATTTTTGCTTTTCAAAATATTCTCCCATATTTATTGTCCGCTTCTCACCTCCTGCCCGACCCTTGATCAAGACCACGCGAGAAAGATCAGCATCGGGAGTGGGACCACCTGCTAGTGAGATGAGTTCAAGTATGTCGGCATTGGATTCTACGTAATAGAGTCCCGGAGATTTCACCTCACCCCAGATATACAGTTTTGTTTTAATCCCCCCCGTCGATGCCTGAAATGCACATAATAGCGCAAGTAAGTATACCATCATAAAACTCCTTTCCTTGATTTCTTAGAACGGCTCCGCCTGTAAATTGAACGCTACGCTGTGAATTGAACGCTGCGCTGCAAATTATACGCTACGCTGTGAATTGAACGCTGTCGCTGTAAATCAAACGCTCTCGCTGTAAACTAACGCTTCGCTGTAAATTGAACGCTGCGCTGTAAAACTAACGGCTTCCTCCTGCGCATAGAGCTTCCGCGGACAAGTATTTGTTGCGAACGATAGAAACGATAAAGCAATGTCAAGTCTGCGCAGGCTGAAGCCTGCGGCTACATTTAAGAAAAAGGTGGTGTGAGAGTTCCATAAAATGGCAAGTTAAAAGTAAAAAGTTAAAAGTAACATTTGAAACCAAAACACCAGTTTTATTGGTTTGAGACGTTGTCGTACATCATACATCGTACATCATTTTTTCGTTTAGACCGTTTCGTTCGTTACTATCGTTTTGAGCGTTTATCCAACCTTTGTGATTCAGTAATTAGTAATTAAGTAATTGCGCAGGCTAAAGCCTGCGGCTACATTTATTTTAAAAAACCCTTGGGGTCGTTGAGTCAACATAAAAAACGGCGTCCGTTGAGTCATTGAGTCATTGCGTCTATTTTCTCAGTTAACAGAAGTCTCCGGGCATTATGTTCAAGAAGGTCATCGGTTTTGTGTTTCCCAACAAGTCTCTCAAGTATTGGTCTTACCTCCTGAAAATCAAAACCCCATTTCCTGCTGTGAGTATCAGTTGCCACGAAATCTACCAGTCCTTGTTTCAAAATCCTGATTGCCAACTTTTTTACCACCTTATTGTACCGCCCGATAAGGGATTTTGAATTTATCTGAATGAGGATGCCCCTTCTCTTCCAGTCCTTTAATTTGTCTGGTTGCTTCATTATGGAGAATGCCCTTTCCGGATGCGCAATTATCGGAATTACTCCTTGAGATTGATACCAGAAAATTCTCTCCTCACAGTTCAATGAATATGCAACAAAGGGAAGTTCAAGGAGCACGTATTTACCTTCATTCAGTGAATGCTTTTTTAATTCCCTGCCTTCAATTTCAGACTCGATCCCAATTTCCAACCCACCAATGAGTTCAATGGGTATGCTCTCTGCATTAATCCTCGCCTGCAAGCTACAGAAAGCCCTCTTGATCTTCTTAACGGTTGGTTCATACAAGCCCCTGATAAAATGTGGAGTTGCAAACACGGTGCCTATGCCCTGCATCGCAGCATCGCGTAATAGTTCGATTGATGCGTCAATATCTTTTGGTCCATCATCGATACCGGGGAGAATGTGCGTATGAATATCTATCATGATTTCGTCACTTACGTTAATCTTGTTTTCTTAAGACTTTACTATTTCATGAAACTTGGAACAATTTCCGCAAAAAAAATGCACTTCAAGAGCGATCAAGAAATTTCTCTTACTGAACTACCCTTACTGCCTATTTCTTCGCAGGTCAAACCTGCTTATACATACTTCCTATCCGCCGAGTGCTTTTAAGCGGGTCCGTGCCTTTCCAAGATATTTTCGAGCACCGGAATGAGATTTC
>SOKD01000280.1 GCA_004376305.1 Candidatus Cloacimonadota bacterium
ATTATTTATCCGCCCATTAATACTGAATTTTTTACCGTTGATAAGAAGGTAAAGAAAGAACCTTTTTTTCTCATTGTTTCACGGCTTCGTCCCTATAAAAGAATTGACATTGCAATTAAAGCGTTTAACGAAACAAAACTTCCCCTTCTCATTATTGGAGAGGGCTCGTCAAAAGGAGCTCTCAAGAGAGTGGCAAATCGTAACATTCAATTTCTTGGAAAAAAAACAGATGAAGAAATTCGTGCCTACTACAGAAGAGCACAGGCACTCATTTTCCCGACATTTGAAGATTTTGGGATTGTCCCCCTTGAAGCGTGCGCTTGTGGGACACCTGTTATTGCCTTCCGCCAGGGAGGCACAACAGAAACGATCGTTGAAGGGAAAAGCGGAACCTTTTTCTCTCCCCAAACTTCGGATGCACTTGTTGAAACAGTGATACATTTCCAGGCTGAAGATTTCAAACCCGATACTGTCCGGAAACATGCTTTAAAATTCGGGACAGCTGAATTTATTAACGGTTTAAGGAGGCTTATCGAAGATGTTACAAAGCAGAAGAAAAAGCCCGCGATGTAAAATAGGAATTGTCGTTTTGTTGTTATTATGGGGAGTACTGCTTTCATTCAACTGCAAGAAGAAAGAAATTGAACCCGGTGATACATTAATAGAGTTCTTCAATTTACTCAATCAGGGTTCTTATAAGAAGGCAGCAACTTTGTGTGTGGAGGATATAGATCCTTTCCTTCTTGATTTCACGTACAATGTCTCGCTCAGATATATTGACAGGGTGATTGTAAAAGAGCGTCAGGTAGATGCTGAGAAGGCATCGTACTTTATTTACCTTATTCTCAAGGATGGTGTGCAATTCGTTTACTATCACAGGACAAAGGAAGGGTATCTTGTTCCAGGAACCATGGAGCTAAGAAAGGTTATATCAAAAGATGATAAGGTTCAGTGGAAGGTTGTCTGCGGTGAATTCTGGGAAACCTATCATTGGAAGGATATTTCAAGAAAAATCAGGTTAAACATTATAAAGGTTGTTGAGCGCACCCTTTATTACCGCGATTCGACTGAAATGCTCCCCGGGAGCTTATCAGTCCTATGGTCGGAAGAATTGGATAGCATTATTAATCCCGTTACCGGGGAAGAGGGGGGGATAGCAACACCAGAAAAGGTGATTTCCGGTGTCGTTACGTATTCGTATAATGAAGAACAGAATGAGGTTAGTATAATAGGTTATGGTGTTCAGGGGGAAGCGATAGACTATTACATTGTTTCCCATGCTCGGGGGACTGAGAAGGCTGAATTGCTTGAGTTTTTTGATGTTCCACCCAGAAAAATTTCAATGGTTATACCTGGTTTCCCGGAGAGTGAACGGATGAAAGGTATTGAGGGCATAGTATCCTTGAAGCTTTTAATTGGAAGAGATGGGATGGTGCATGAGATTAAAGTTGAAAGATCACTCTCCAGTGTATTTGACAGTGTTGCAGTCGAGGCTGTTAAACACTCTGTTTTTTCTCCTGCTAAGAGGGACAGAAAACCGGTTGCGGTCTGGTATAATTTCCCGGTGAGATTTGTAATCGAAGAATAATCTCAAAGCACGGAGCGCCCCGTTTGGTTCGCTCTGTGATGCAGTTCTGTTATTTCGTATCGTTGTTCACTTCGTTCTGCGTGGAAACCTCTGAATCAAGAGGTTTTTTTTCTAAGGGAGCCTTCTTTTGTTTTCCTCTGCGAAGGGTTATCAGTATCGCGATAAGAAAATACGCGATGGAAAGAAAGAGCGCCGTTATAACAACTGTTCTGCTGGCACGGATTAATGGATACATCTGTTCGGGAATCGTGTCTGTTAATCCTACCATTTTGGCAAATCCTTTGAGTAATTGTACGTTCATTGAATGTCTGTAATATGAGCTGAGAAAGGTAAAAACAAAGAAAATAATGAATCCAATCCATAAAGACCACTTTTTCAAGGTACCTTTCTTTGCAAGTAGAACAACAATAATAATTGCGAAATAGATGATTGTCAGCACTGTTCCGACAGAGAAAGGTACATGCGCCACTCGTGTGCTTTCAAGCAGGATACTTTCCACGTCAATTGGTGCAGAAGTTGCCAATGACCTGAGTGCATATGTCAGCCCTGAAAAGAGTCCTGTTGCACCAAGAGCAAACAGTATGCCTCCGAGCAATGTTCCTGCAATGAGCAAAATGTGTTTGGAAAGACGTTTAAACAGAACAGCTATTAATACAGTGGAAATAATAGCCCATACAATGATGAGCCATGAAAAGAGACCGATTGAAAGTAACAAATTCATTCAAACCTCCGTTTACTCGTCACCTAAAAACGGGTCAGGGACACATTCATTCATTTCAGTCAATCGAGAGTTTCCAGACATCCTCAAGTCGTTCCGTGGTCAGTGGATTTTTCGTATATCCCTGTATGTACTGCTGCATTGCAGTATAGTGTTGAGAGTGATAAAGGAATATCCATGGTGCATCGTCCACAAGAATTTCCTCTACCTGCTGGTACAGTAACGTTCTTTTATAATTATCGGTGAGCGTTGCCGCCTCATCGAGTAGTGCATCGACTGTTTCGTTTTTGTAGAATGCTGTATTTCCGGGTTCGCCCCAGTTCTTAGAGTGAAAGAGGGGATAGAGAAAACTATCCGGATCAGCGTTGTCATTTGACCAGCCGAGAGCAAAAAGCAGGGATTTCCCTTTATGCGCGCTGCTGAGCAATTCTTCCCAGGAGAGGAGATTCAATTTTACGCGTATACCAACGCGCTCGAGACTTTTTCTAATTATCTCCCCCCCGATGGTTGCGATCTTTGAATCTCTGATGTCAAACTGGTACTCACCGGGCAATCCGTTAGGGAAGCCAGCCTCCACGAGGAGTGCTTTTGCTTTCTCCGGATTATGTTCATATCCAGTAAGTGTTTTATTATAGGAAGGAAAATTGGGAGGGAAAATTCCTCTGGCAGGGGTTCCGCGCCCTTTTGTAACTTTCTGAATGTATTCATTTCGGTCTAACGCAAAGTTCACTGCCTGCCTGACCAGTTTATTCTGAAAGGGCGTCTTGAGCCTGACATTGATACCGATATAGTAAATATCGTAGATAAGGAAAGGTTCAATCCTGAATAGAGCGCTTTCCTCAGTTCCGGTAAAAGTTGTAATATCCACTGAACCAGGAATGTTAATGATGTCAAATTCTCTATTCAGAAAACGTTCTGTTGTCTGTGTATCATCATGGCAGACAACAAAGTGAATTTCATCAAAAAAAGGTCTTTTACCAAAGTAATCATCAAATGATTCCAGTACAATTTCTTTCCCTTTTTCCCAACTTTTTAGCATGTAGGGACCAGCACCCACCAGTCCCGTATCGGTTTGTTTCGCAATTCCACTGCATGAAACAAATAGATTTTTCAGAAACGGAATATAGGGGTGACTGAGTTCTATGCTCAGATGGTGATTGTCCATTATCTTAATACCCTCAATATCCTTTGTTCTTCTTCTTGCAAATTCATTTGCTCCTCTTATCATGTCGAACATGTATTTGTGTGGTCCAGAAAGGATATGTTTGAGTGTTGATTTCACATCGTATGCGGTGAGCAAATCCCCGTCATGAAACTTCACATCATCTCGCAAAGCGAAATTCCATATGAGACCATCTTTTGATAATTTCCATCGTTTTGCAATTGCTGGAATCACATTTGCATCAGGTCCCTGTTCCACGAGTCCCTTAAACACATTGACGGCTACTCTGTGTGAAGAAGAATCAGTTGTTCTTGAAGGATCAGTGTCCATAATATCACCGGTTAGTCTCAGCCTCAGTATTGTTCTTGATGTTGTTTGGTCAGTAGGCACAAGCGGGAGGAGTTTCTTTTCAAGCTCTCCCAATTCGTACTTGAGTTTCGAGACAACCGAACCCATTTTTTCTGTTTCCCTAACCAGCGCGATACTCTGGTGGATGTTATCTTCAATCTTTGAAGAAAGGAAATTTTCCAATGATGAAAGTGTCTCCTCCAGCACTGTTTGCCTGTCAAGTGTTCTCATCATTTCGTCAACGAGTTCATTGAGTTTACGTGTGGATATGTTCATTGCTTGAAAGCCTGTAGTTATTGGCTTGAAATCGTTTTTGCTCTCTCTGAGTTTTCCTGAGGTATCATACATAATCTGGTGCACATTTTTGAGGGATAGTTTTGCCTTGTTTACAGAATCCTCAATAGTTTTTAGGGCACCAGAGGATTGCTTGGAGAGGTCTTTTATTTGAGTCACAATAACATCGAGATTCTTCTTGAACTCAAAAGCTCTGGCGGATTCAATTGATGCATACAGGGAAAGAAGATTGCTCCTCTTTGAGAAAAGCTTGAGTTTCTTTAGTATCTCACCAACCCATTGCATTTCTTTTTCCAGAGAAGAAAAGTACGAATCCGCTCGCTCGACAAGCGCTGTCATCCTATCAATGATGGTAAGAATATTCTCTGACAGGGTATTTGTTTCATTAAAAAGGTCAGCAACCTCCTGTAATATATTCATCAGGGAATCAGTTTCCTGCGCTATCTCCTGTTTGATTTGTTTATTATCTTCAATAATTGAAAGGATCTGTACCATTTTCTCTTTCTGGGATTCGAAATGTTTCGTTGCCTCAAGGGATGATTCCCGGATTTGGGATGTTAAGGAAGAAACCTTTACCATGTAATCTTTCAACTTATTCGTATTAATGATAATTAACCCTGTATGAGCATTAAATGTGGACTTTTCTTTTTGCTCAAGAGACCCCAGGAGCAATAACATATTCTCGACAAACCTGTTGACAAGGAGAGAAAGTGAATTCTGGCTTTGTTCAAGTGTGGTTAGGTTTCCTGTTTCTATGAGCGATTGTGTTGCAAATGCAGCAATAATCTCTTCTTCTTCCCCCAGTTTATTCTTTATTCCAAGCTGTTTGTCAACAGCAGTGTGGATTATATTGGAAACATCCATGAATTCTCCAAGCAAGTTTTCGCTTGATTTGAGCTTGAGCTTCATATCCTCCGCATTTTGCTTAACCTGCTCCATGTTGTGTGTGAGTTCAGCGATGAAATTAACTGCTTCATTTGTCTTTGTCCGAAACCTTTGTATCATTTCGGGAACCTCGACGGTAATATTCAATGATTCTTTTGTTAACTGAGTTAACTCCCGTGCTATTACTTCAAACCCCTTTCCTTTTTCCCCGGCATGGAATGCTTTAATTCCAGCATTTCTTGATACGCCACGGGTAAGGTGAGAAATATTGTGTATTCGATCGATTGCAACCTCAATATCTTTGATTCGCTCACCGAGTTCTCGCAAACTTTCGATTGATTTCGAGATGATTTCAATTATCTTGGTGAATCCTGTTGTTGCGGTTTCAAGGTTGGCATAGCGAATCTCCCAATCGCGTTTCTGTTCTTCAAGCGCCGAAAAAGCAACTTCTGTTGCTTCTGCAATTATCTGGATGGATGCAAAAAGATTGTGTGTTTCCCTTTTCATAGCTGCAAGTTTTTCCGATATTATGTAGCCACCGCTTGTTACTCTAAGGAGGGCATTCTCTCTCAATTCAAACTCAGAGCGCAACTCATCGTTGTTTTTTACAATTGCGTCTGCATGCTGTCGAAGCAGCTTGAGGGTTTCCTCCAAATCCTCTTCTGAGAGATATGTATATGTTGCGGTTTTGTCCATTTTCTGCTTTCGAGTGAAAAGATTCATTTTCATTCAATTTATAAAAGATAATGTTCTCATTGTCAAGTGAAATGTGCCAGGGTGTTCGGTAAACAGGATTTTCATGTATGAAAGGGTGATGCAGTGCTTGCTCGTTTTTCTCTTGACTTTTTTCAGGTATTATAGTAGTATGAAATGTCATAGATTTTTTGCTGATTAAGGGCAGAAAGATGACTTAAAAGCAAGCATTCAGTGACAGTTTTTTGAATGTAACAATGTTGGATGAATATGTACCTTACAATGAAGGTTTTTAAAGGGCAATTGTATGAGAATTTCGTTTGTAAAGAAACTCATTGAGCTTGTTCAAGAAATGGACGTGGAAGAGGTGGAGATTAGACGCTGGTTCACTTCAATTCGCATCAAGATGAATTCTGCAGGAGCGCCATTGGAACGGAAAGGGACGGGAATTCATCAGAAAACTGTTCAGCAACCTGTTGAAGCAGAAAAGGCAGAAGAAAAAAGCACTGAGATAAATGTTACTGCTATTAAAACTCCCATGGTAGGAACATTTTACCGAGCGCCTGCATCTGACGCGCCCCCGTATGTTGAGATCGGTGACCATGTTTCTGTGGGGAAAATTGTATGTATTGTTGAGGCAATGAAGATAATGAATGAAATAGAATCAGATGTGAGCGGTACCCTTACGGATATTCTTGTGAAGAACGAAGATCCGGTGGAATATAACCAGCAGCTCTTTTTAGTTAACCCAGAATGAGGAAGCAATTATGAATCTTAAAAGTCTTTTGGAGAGGATGGTCAGGGAGGAAGCAAGTGATCTGCATTTGAAGGCTGGTTCACCTCCTGTGTTGAGAATTGATGGAAGATTGACAGCTCTTAAAGAAGAACCATTGAGTCCCGAAGAGCTTCGGAAAACTGCTCAGCAAATTATGACGAAGGATCAACAAGATGAGTTTATCCGGACGAAAGAATTGGATTTTGCCATCGGTGTTTCAGGGCTTGCACGTTTCAGGGTGAATGTGTATATGCAGAGGGGCAGTGTTGCGATTGCAATGAGAACAATTCCGCCTTCTATTAAGAGAATTGACGAACTGAATGTTCCTCAGGTACTCAAGGATCTCTCACTCAGACGCAGGGGATTGGTACTGTGCACCGGTACAACAGGAAGCGGAAAATCAACGACACTTGCTGCAATGATTGAACATATCAATGAGAATATTAGCCAGAATGTCATCACTATTGAAGATCCGATCGAATTTTTATTTCGAGACAAAAAGAGTATCATCAGTCAACGGGAGCATGGTATGGATACTCATAGTTTTTCGAGTGCACTCAAGCATGTTATGCGTCAGGATCCGGATGTTATTCTGATCGGTGAGATCAGGGACAAGGATACCATGGATGTTGCCTTGAAAGCTGCAGATACAGGCCATCTTGTACTGAGTACTCTGCACACATTGAATGCAAGTGAAACGATAAACAGAATTATATCTTTTTATCCTCCGCATCAACAACAACATGTGAGGGTACTCCTTTCAGCGACACTTGTTGCGGTTATTTCCTTACGGCTTCTTGCTCGGGCTGATGGCAAGGGGAGGGTTCCCGCTGTTGAAATAATGATTGTGACACCAACAATCAAAGAATATATTCTTGATCCTATAAAAACGCTTCTCATCCCTACAGCAATTGAAGAAGGTTCGCAGTACTTCATGCAGAGTTTTGACCAGTCAATAATGAAGCTTTACAGCGATGGCATCATTAGTTATGATGATGCTATGTCAAATGTTACCAATCCAGATGAGTTCAACCTCAAACTTCGCGGTATTAAGGGAACCTCAGAAGCGGGTTGGACAGATTTTGAAAGTAGAGGTTAGCTTGGATGTTCAAAAGAGTCCTTGTTGCAAACAGAGGAGAAATAGCTCTTAGAATAATCCGGGCCTGCCAAGAACTCGGGATTGAGACTGTTTCAGTCCATTCAGAGATTGATGAGGATTCCCTTCATGTCCGTTTCTCGGATCAATCCGTCTGTATAGGTCCCCCTCAAAGCCAAAGTAGCTACCTCAGCACAAAAGAGATAATCAGTGCATGCCTTGTTACGAACTGCGAGGCAATACATCCCGGCTACGGCTTTCTTGCCGAAAATGCTCAATTTGCCGAAATGTGCGAGTCAAATGGCATTACCTTTATTGGACCACCTTATGAAATAATAAGAAGAATGGGTGATAAGGTATATGCGAAATCGGAAATGGAGGAAACAGGAATTCCGGTTATTCCTGGAAGCAAAGAAGCGATTTCCAAGATAGGCTCCGGATTGGAAATCGCCAAAGATATTGGGTTTCCCATTATAATAAAAGCAGCCTTTGGTGGGGGGGGGAAAGGCATGCGAATTGTCACCGAGGGAAAAACATTTAAGGATGCTTTCAAAATTGCAAAAACTGAAGCTGAGAGTTCCTTTGGGGATGGGAGCCTCTATATTGAGAAATACATACAAAATCCCCGTCACATCGAATTTCAGATTCTATCGGATAACTATGGGAATGCGATTCATCTTGGAGAAAGGGAATGTTCGATTCAGCGAAGACATCAGAAGTTACTGGAGGAAAGTCCATCAACCGCCATTGATGAAGCTCGACGCGCCAAAATGGGCAGGCTTGCTGTCAGAGGTATGAAGAAAATAGGATACAGAAGCGTCGGAACCGTTGAGTTCATAGTAGACCAGCAGAATCATTTCTATTTTATGGAAATGAATACGAGAATTCAAGTGGAGCATCCGGTAACTGAATTTGTTACGGATGTGGACCTCGTTAAGGAGCAGATCAAGATGGCGGCGGGTGCGAAGCTTGCTTTTAAACAAGGGGACATCAAACTAAAAGGAGTGGCTATTGAAGCGCGAATAAACGCAGAGGATCCTGAAAAGAATTTCATGCCTTCGGTTGGCAAGATTGATGGCTTTCATATTCCCGGCGGACCAGGTGTGAGAGTAGATACCCATCTCTATTCAGGCTACACTGTTTCACAATACTATGATTCCCTTATTGCTAAATTAATTACCCACGGGAGCGATAGGAACGAGGCGATTACCCGACTACGGCGTGCGCTTAATGAATTCGTGATTGAGGGGATAAAAACAACGATTCCATTTCATCTAAAGCTTCTTGAGAACAAAAACTTTATTGACGGGAATATTCATACTGGTCTCGTGGATGAGATGCTCTAAGAGCAATGGCTTTAATCAGATATGCAACAAAAGAAATTGTGTGCAAGATTGTTTATTATGGTCCCGGAAGATCCGGCAAGACGACAAACATGCAGTATCTTTACAGCAGGGTATCAAAGGACAGAAAAGGAGAAATGATCTCGTTGGCAACAAGCCAGGACAGAACACTTTTCTTTGATTTTTTCCCTCTGGATTTAGGGCTCATTTACGGTTTTCAGACAAGTTTTCAATTGTACACGGTTCCGGGGCAGGTATACTACAATTCGACCAGGAAACTGGTGCTGCAAGGTGCAGATGGTGTTGTGTTTGTAGCCGATTCTCAGAGGTGCCGAAATGAGGACAATATCATCAGTTTTAGGAATCTTGATGATAATCTTGCTGCAAATGGTTACGACATCAAAGAGATACCACTTATAATGCAATACAATAAGAGAGATATTGAAAATGTTATAGAAGTAGATACACTCAAAAAGGAACTCAATTACCTTCAGGTACCTGATATTGCTGCATCTGCCCTCAAAGGAGATGGTGTTATTGACACATTCAGGATGGTTGGAAAGGAAGTGCTTTCAAGTATCAGGAGGAAATTCGAAAAGTAATGAAAAAACAGTATACCATTAAGAACTTTGCAATAGGAAGAACGAACCAGCTGGCATATCTTTCCATAAGACGTGTGTTCAAAGATCTTGGCGGGGAAATTAATCCGCTCTTCATCTTTGCAAAAAAGGGGTTGGGAAAGACGCATCTCATGTTTGCTGTAAGGGAGGAACTGACAGAGGAACATGTTGAGTATTTTGATTGTACTGATGCAAAATACATTCCGGAGATGGATGGAACGGTACTTATTCTTGATAATTTTCATCTTTTACCCGATGAACTTAAAAAAGGTGGCGATATTATACATACAATCACATCATTTATCGAACAAAAGAAACAGGTTTTTATTACTTCCCTGTATCCACCCGAAGAGCTCAATTTGAGTGATAAACTCATTACGATCATTAAGGAGGGACTTACGGTTCCAATACTGAGACCCGACACGGAACTTGTTGCGCGGATATTCAAGATGATGTGTAGCAACTACGACTTTACGTTGAATGATAATGTTATCAATTTTCTTTCCGGTTTTTCCTTCGGTGATATTCGGGAAATAAATTCTGTTCTGAAAAGGATTGATCTTCTCAGAGAAGTAACGGAGGAAATTACTGTTGAAAGTGTCAAAGATAGTATTGCGCTGGAAGAAATAGTGGCGGGTGAAAGAGTGCCAGATGAACCGGTTCCTGAAAGTTCAGAGTTTTTTGACTTTGTGAAAGAGCTGAGAGAAGGCTCAGATGATACTGCTGCGGACGAAAAGGATTCGAAAGCACTGAGAGAAGAATACATGCAGAAACTGTATATTTGGAAGATGAAGGGTTTTCATGTTAGAAGGCTGGAAGACGTGATCGGCAAACCTATTGAGAAAATAATACAGGAATTTGTATCGTTTACATCGGATGTACAGCGACTTATTGAGCTTCAGAAAATATACGGTGGTCTGGAGAAATCAATTTCTCTGAAAGAAAGGGAAATTCTTGAGAAACAGCTCTTTGATCCCGATGCAATTTTTGAAATTGCAAGGGCTTTAAAACGGATAGAGGAGCGTAAAAGTCAGAAGGAAGACTACAACCGGTTCCTTGATAGGAGATTGTCGAACAAAAATTTTGTAATCCTGCCCTCCAACAGGGAAGCATTTAGTGTTTTGAAAAATGTAATGCTTAACAAGGATACAACCGCGTTTCCGGTGTACCTGCACGGAAGCGAGGGATGCGGGAAGACGCATCTAATCGTTGCGTTTACGAAAAAGATGCAGGCAACTCATCCGGACAGGCTTATTGCCTATATACCGTCAGCATTCCTGGCAGTTGAGTTAAAAAATCGACACGATGAGGAATCGAGAAACACATATCTGGAAAACCTGAAGGGAATCGATACTCTGTTTCTGGATGATATTGACACCTTTGTGAGCGATACGATGGTCCGTGAGCTCTTCGGAACAATTCTGGATACTTTCTGCACAAAAGAGAAACAGTTGATAATTACCTCAAGGATTGCACCCCAGGAGTTAATCATCAGCGTAAAACAAAAGCACCTTATTTCAGCGGGAACCATTGTACCCATTAAAGCCAGCACCCAAAAGGATCGATTGGTGATCATCAATAATTTTTTCATCAACAAAACAATCTCCGTTTCAGATGAATTAAAGGAATTCCTGAGCAGATATCTGTATGGTAATTTTACAGATATAAGGAACCATCTGGAGGACATTGTTAAGAATGTCGTCAATGAGAATTTGGAATTTTCAATTGATACCATTTCGAAATTCGTTGACGTAACGCATCCAGCAGAAGAGCCTGAAGAAGAGAAAACGGACGAGGAGAAAGTAGAGAAACCAGAAGAAGAATCATCGTACCAAGGAGAGGAAAAGATTTTACTTACTGAACTTGACCAGAAATGGCCATTCCTCAAAGAAAGGATTTTTGAGGACCATGCTTTCTGATATGGTGAATAAAATGCTGAGATTGCTATGGCAATAAAAGGGTCATTAAGAGAAGCAGGTCTCCCGGATGTTATTCAGCTTCTTTCAATGGGACAAAAAACCGGGATTCTTACGGTAACCGAGAAGGAACATTTTGGATCGATTTCATTCTTTAAAGGTAATATAGTCGATAGTTATCTTATTACTCGAAAAAACAGGATTGGAGAATTACTTGTTGCCTCCGGAGAGATGAGTGAAGAACAACTTGCGGAAGCGCTCGAGTTGCAGAAGAAAACGGGAGAAAAGATAGGAAAAATTCTCCTGAAAGAGAAATTTGTGAGAGAAGAATCCCTGGTTACATACCTGAAGCAACAAATTCAGGAAACAATAATGACAATGATGACATGGGAAAATGGGTACTTCAGTTTTGAACCTCGATTTACTGATATGGACGAAGAGCTTGTTGCCGTTAATCCAGCGAGTCTTCTGCTGGAAACGGCAAAGCAAGCTGATGAACTTTCTGAAGTATCACTTGATATCCTCAGGGAATCGTCCATTGTGAAACCAGTCGCTTCAGATGAGGAAATAGAGCAGCTCACCAAAAATGAGAAAAGAGTTTACTCTTTGATAGATGGGGAAAAAACATTAGAGATAATTATTGAGTTTTCTCCCTTTGATACCTTTGATACGAAAGGAATTGTCTCTTCTTTTGTGAATAGAGGATACTGTCAAGTCATAGAAAGAATTTCACCTCAGGGAATATCTGAAAAGATTAACGAACATCTTAATCTTGGCATTGCATTTTTAAAAACACAATTATATGATGAAGCGGAAAGGGAATTCAAGCACGTGGTTAAATTGAATCCAAAAAACCGGGATGCCAGGTTCTACCTGTCGGTTATCCTTACGAAGACAAAGAACTACAGGGAGGCTGAAGAGCTCCTCAGGAAGCTTCTGAAAGAGCATCCTGATAATTCTTTGTATCAGAACAATCTGGGATATATACTTGAAGTAAAGAACCGCTTGGATGAAGCAATGGAATGCTTCGAGAAGTCATCAGGACTGGAAATTTCCGGAATTCCCGTTTTAAACAAAGGCATTGTTCTTTTCAAGCGGGGAGATTTTGCTCCCGCAAAGGAGCACTTTGAGAGGGCTCTTGGGATTGATAAAAACCTCTTGCTGCCGCACTTCTATCTGGGAATGATAAACATAGTTGCGGGGAAACCTACAGATACCATTCAGGAATTCGAGTTCATCATTGAAAAAGACCCCACTATTCCCACTATCTATTTTAACCTTGGTATCATTTATGAAAATCTCATGAAATCAGAAAAGGCGGAAGAGAGCTACAAAAAAGCGCTTGAGCTTGCACCAAATTACATGGAAGCAAAGATTAAATTGGGAGGTTTGTACTATAAACAGGGATTGTATCCATCAGCGCAAAAAATATTTGAGATAATTTCCGGTGTTGGACTGGGCAATGCAGATATGTTTCTTAAATTGGGGAATATTTATTTTAAGATTGGTCAAAAGGATCGGGCTCTTAAACAGTGGAAAAAAACCCTTGAATTTGATCCTGGAAACAAAATTGCGAGAAGAAACATCGAAATGGCAGGTTGATAAGTCAAAAGCAGGAAAACATAAGGGAAAACAGAGTAGATGGAAATGGACAAGGATTTTGAAATTTTGAAAAAGACCATTACAAGAACAATCGACTTTTTTCCGGAACGCTATAAACAAAAGCCTCTAAAACGCAGGATTGCAGTAAGAATGAGATATACAAAGAAGGATTCTTACCTTGAATATGCACATCTGCTTGAAAATAATAAGGAAGAGCAACGCCTTTTGCACAAAACGCTTACTATTAATGTTTCGAAATTTTTCAGGAACTATGAAACCTTTAAGAAAATAGAGAATGCAGTTCTTCCAAAAATATTTGATACGTATAAAAATAGCGGTGGCATTGTAAAAGTATGGTGCGCAGGGTGTGCGACCGGGGAAGAAACATATACGATTGCCATGCTTATTGATACATTCCTCAAAGAAAAGAAATTGTCAGTTCCCTTTACTGTTATTGGGACAGATATTGACACTGATAGCCTGGAGAAGGCTTGCATTGGTTGCTACAGGAAAGAGTTGTTTAATGAAATGCCCGAACAGTATATTGATGAATATTTCGAAAGAAACGAGAGGCTTTGCGTGCGGCATAGCATTAAGGAGAGGGTGCATTTTAAAAGACTTGATTTAGAAGAAGATGATGAAGAACTCAATGACCTTGATCTTATTCTTTTCCGGAATGTGCTCATCTATATGGAGAGGATGTTTCAGGAAAAAGTGCTTCTGCATATATACCGGAGGTTATGTGAGAATGGTTTTTTGGTTCTCGGAAAGGTGGAGATGCTCTTTGGAGAAGTAAAAAAAATGTTTACGGTTCTTGATTCAAGAGAAAGGATATACAGAAAGTGTTAGATTCTTACAGAAAAAAAGTTAAAATTGCAGATGTGGTTATTGGTGAGAGTCCTGTTATATTGACAACATATGGACTTGGATCGTGCGTGGCTGTTATGGTGTACGATCCTGTGGCAAAGGTGGGGGGGATGAATCATTTTCTCCTGCCCCATGCTTCTCCCGCAAAAAAGAATGATAATCAAGCGAAATTCTCAGATACAGGAATCAGTATGCTTATTGAGAAAGTTGAAGAACTGGGTGCAAGGAAAGAGCGGCTTGTGGCAAAAATTGCAGGGGGCGCGAATATGTTTCCCTCACTTACGAAGAATGCGATCGGTCAAAAAAATATTGATGCGGCGCTGAAAGTATTAAAAGAGCAAGGGATACGGGTTTTATCCTCGGATATTGGTGGAAATTGGGGAAGGTCGGTTGATTTTGATCTTTCTAATGGAATGGTTACGGTCAGATCATACAGAGCAGGGGTGAAGGAAATTTGAGCGGGCCAATTCGGGTACTGGTCGTTGAGGATTCGGTACTTATGATACATGTAATAACAGAAATGCTTAATAGCGACTCAAGATTGCAGGTAGTTGATTCAGCACGGAATGGAAAGGAAGGCATAGAGAAGGTTATTTCATTTGATCCCGATGTTGTTACGCTTGATATGGAGATGCCCGTAATGGATGGCACTGAGTTCTTAAAAAACATTATGAATGTTCATCCTGTTCCTGTTGTCATGCTCAGTGCATATACGAAAGAGGGTGCCCGGGAAACGATTGAGGCATTGAAACTGGGTGCTGTTGATTTTGTGGCGAAGCCTTCCGGAAGCATCTCGCTCACTATACGGGATATGAAGAAGGAGTTAATCGAAAAAATTGTTCTTGCATCTGGAATAAAGCGCGAGAGATTGCAATCCGCGCCTCAATGTGAGTTGTATCCGCAAGCATATATTCCATCAAACCAAACAACCAGAGTTGTTACCATCTGCAGTTCCACTGGTGGTCCACGGGCACTCTGTGCCATTCTTTCGGCTCTCCCCAAAAACCTCAATGCCTGTATTCTTATTATTCAACATATGCCAGGGGAGTTTACATCGTTGCTTGCAGAGCGGCTTGATAGACTGTCTCCACTGGAGGTTACAGAAGCAAGAGGAGGTGAACCGATTCATAAGGGAAAGGTCTATGTCGCTCCAGGAGGAAAACACCTTGAGGTTACAGACGAGGGGAAAATTACGCTTACCGATAAACCGAAGAAGCACAGTGTTCGACCATCCTGTGAGGTGACACTAAAATCACTGGCTTTCTTTGGAGAGAGGCTTCTTGCAATTATTCTCACCGGAATGGGTAGAGATGGTTCTGGGGGGCTCTGTTCTGTAAAAGAAAGGAATGGAAGGGTAATTGTTGAGGATAGATCGACATCTGTAATATTTGGAATGCCAAAAGCAGCCATTAAAACCGGCTATGTTGACAAGATCGTTCCGCTTCATGATATTGCAAAGGAAGTTGTTGATTTTGCCAGGTAAAGGGCAAAGAGCGAAGGACGAAAGGAACAACATGAATAGTAATATTAGTTGGATTGGTTTGATTGGTTGAAAGAATGAGAAAAGAATCTGTGTTAATGGTGACTTTGAGCTCAGAGGAAAATAAATGGATTATTTTGAGAAATTGATATTGGATTTGAAGGAAAGATTGAAAGAGGCAAAATCCGGTGATAAACCTTCCCTCTATGCCGAGAAGGTCGAACATGTATATAACCTCGTAAGAAGCTACAGAAAGAAACTGGAAATCATTGAAAAGAATATGAAACACTATCTTGAAGAGAAAACAAAAATAGAAGAGCAGAAGAAGGAGAGGATGCTGGAGGGATTTGTTCAATCCATGACAATATCA
>SOKD01000021.1 GCA_004376305.1 Candidatus Cloacimonadota bacterium
GATGGTTCGGGTCATAGCTTGGTAGGTTTACCATTGCAAGAATTTCTCCCGTTTGCGGATTAATTACTATAACAATTCCGCTCTTTGCTGAAGAACTTGCAAGCACTTTTTCGAGTTCCGATAGCACAATTGATTGTATATCAATATCAATGGTAAGAACAATGTCCTTTCCGCTGCATGCATTTTTTACCGGAAGCGCGGGATGCGGATACAGAATACCCATCGGGGATTTCTGAAGATACGCCCATCCTGGTTTTCCTCCGAGGAGGCTATCGAATTCGAACTCAAGCCCCTCCAATCCAAAATACTCAGTTCCGGTAAAACCTACAAAAGAGGAACACAGGATACCATATGGATAGTATCTTTTTCTATCCTGCAAAAGCTCAATACCTTCGATTTCCTTCACAGCCTTCTGTGGTTTCCTGTCCAGGTTTCTCTTTATATACACAAAGCTCCTTTTCTTGAAATTACGGTACAGATCATTATATGACCCGTAACCGTGCTTCGCCAGGAGTTCCGCTGTCCTTTTTCTGTCTTTCATCCTCTTGGGAAATGCCACCAGGGTTTCTGATTTCAGGTTCGTGGCTATGAGTTTACCCTTTCTGTCGTAAATCTTTCCTCTCTCCGGATAGCAGATAATTTTTTCAACGCCCTGTTTTCGTGATTTTTTTGCATAATAGTTTCTGCGGAAAATCTGGATGAAGCCCAGGCGCAGAAAGAAAAAAACCCAGAGAACAATAAGTAACAAAATGACAATCCGAAACCTGATTCTATTTTCTTTCATAATTCAATGAATACAGCACATATCACATATATGGATATCCGCTCTGGTCCTTGCTTAAATTATTCCATACGTATGTACCTTATTTCCTTCGTTGAAGGATATCGCATATTAAGCTGCTCTTTTGCAATCTTTTCAATTCTTATTATGGAAGTGAGCGTTAAATATTCCAATCGTATATGCTCAACTTGATTCTGAAGAATGTCTAATTTTTTTTCTTTTTTTGAAAGAACTAAAGTCAGCTGAACAGCCGTGGCTCTCTCCCATACATAAAAGACGCCGAGGAGAACAAATCCGATGAAAATGAGGAGTATAAAAAAAAACACCTTATTCATTTCCCTCCGTATCCGATTCGTGAACTGTCTCCAGTTCAGTATACTCATTCAGAATCATCTGGTTGGTCAGCTCTGCACGTTTGTTGATTACCCTGAGGCGTGCACTCCGTGAACGTCTATTGCTCATCCTTTCATCCTTTGAAGGACGGATACACCGTTGATGTCCTGTGACAGCTAATTCTGCTTCCTTCAATATCCTGAAAAAGTTCTTGACGATCCTGTCTTCCAGTGAATGATAGCTTATGACTGCAATCCTTCCGTCTATTTTCAACAGATTAAATGCTTTTACCAAACCGGTTTTCAGGTTTTCAAGTTCATTGTTTACCGTAATGCGAAGTGCCTGGAATACCCGGGCAAGCGTCTTATGTGCAGCCCGTCTCGGGATATTCCTTCTGACGAAATTACTCAATTCAACAGTTGTCTCAAATGCTTCTGTACCTCTTCTCTCAACAATTACCCGAGAAAGCCTTCTGGACCATTTATCCTCGCCAAACTTTCTTAAAAGCTGCAGAAGATTCTCCTGGGAAGATTCATTAATCAATTCTTTAGCACTCAGTGATTGGGCAGAATTGAATCGCATGTCCAGGGGGCCATTTTCCCGGTAACTGAAACCTCTCTGTGGATTATTGAGCTGGAAGGAAGACATGCCAAGATCGAAGAGAATTCCTGCAATCGGTGGCGGTTTCAGTGGTTCGATAAGTGTATCAATATCTTCGAACCCACCAAAGAGCAATGTTACCCTGTCCCCGAAATCTTTCAATCGTTCCCTTGCAACCTCAAGGCTTTTATTGTCCTTATCAATACCAATAACCATAACATCATCCTTCGTCTGTGAAAGCAATTCCAATAAATGCCCGGCTGTTCCAACAGTACAGTCAATGAATGCTTTGCCTTCACCTTCTAACAGTCCTTCAATTGCTTCTTTCAGAAGAACGGGAATATGCACCGCTATCATTCACCCTCCGTGGCAAGAAATGTTCTTTCCGAAAAGATTCTACAGCATGCTTCTCTGTCGGATAAACATCATCAACAAATGGCCACCCAACAAAGAAAAAGATATCTATCAAGTATGCTTTCTCAATAACAAACTTTACCTCTCCAGCGTTTCGGTCGACCTTTTCCTTAAGCCCAACGAGGAGGTCAACGTCCCTATAATGGATATGATTTACAGCGGAGAGGTTGACAATAAACCGGTTGATACCCATCCTTAGATTGTTATCAAAAATCCTGCCGATTCTTTTCATATCCTCCCTTTCAAGATAGCCCGAGACTGAAACAATGCTGATGCAGGTGCCATTGTGTTTCAGAAATGGAATAAATTTCCACCGGGATGAAAATAAGCGAACACTTGTTCGAACTATCCTGCTTTTTTCGTATTGTATCATATCTCCAAACTTTCAAGAATTTCGTCCTTGTCTCTCTCCATGGGCTCTATCCATCTCTTGTGGATTTCAGGATTCCATATTTCAATCCTATCGCCCACTCCTGCAATCACCACCGCTCTTTCAATATCCGCATAATCGAGTAGATGCTGGGGAACCTTTATCCTTCCCTGCCCATCAACCTCTACCTCTTCCTTATTTTCCAGAAAGTATCGAACAATAAACCGGTTCCTCCGTTTGCTCTGGGGAAGCGTAAGAAGCTTCTTTTCAAACTCCCTCCATACTGCAAGTGCATAGATAGAGAGACACTTATCAAATCCCCTCGTCACCACAACGATCCTCCTCTTTCCCGTGAGGACCTTTTTCCGAAATTTTGAAGGAATGAAGAGTCTACCTTTATGATCTACAGAATGTGTATGCCGACCGCTCAGGCTCAAGAAAACTCCTTTCTATTCACCACGATTCACCACTTTTCACCACTTTAGAGGAAAACGCTCTTTTTGTCAAGGAAAAAATGTGTTTTTTTGAAAAAAATTACGACAGGGAAATAACTTAGTCACGATAACATGTTTTGCTTGCAGAAAAACACCGATGATAGCAGTGGCACAAAAAAACCCGTACTTAATGACAAGTACGGGTTTTTCGCAACTAATGGAATTTTCTTATTTTACAACCTTTTTGATACTCCCCAATTTCATTATATGCTTCTTCTCCTGTTCAATGATCTCTTTTACAATCGACTTTCCCTTTTCACTGATAAAATCAAGCAATCCGTAGTAGAAGAGAAGCGTTTCTTTTTCGAAACCAAGTGCAAAGTCAAGAATTTCTATCATGTCTGTTGAATCTTTTAGCTTTCCTGCTTCAGCAGTAAAATTAGCAAGGAATTTGGAATCTGCAAAAGAACTCATATATGCTTTGAATTCCTCGTAATCACCAAAAATGCTCTCCCCCGTTTCCTTTACAATATCATAGAGCTTTTGAAAATCCTTTATGTGTTCTCCTTCTTCATCTGCAAGATACTGAAATAGTGACTTTATATTCTCTTTTTCTGTTTTTTCAGCAAGTAACAGATAAAATTTCTGACCGTTCTCCTCCGTGCGAATCGCCATCTCGATTACTTCAGGCCCTGAAAATGTGAGTGCCATTGCTCCTCCTTCTTTTCTTAACGTTACGATCCCTCTGTATACAATACAGTCATTACCACGCATGCTTCATTTTGTCAATGCTTTTATACAACCATCTTTAGAATACAATCCACCGGTCCATCTAATTCCCAAACAATATCTACAGGGGAACAATTTTCGCCAATCTTTTCATGAGGTTTTTTGCCTCTTTCTTATTTTTCCTGCTGAAGAGCTCCTCTATTAAACTGCTTGCTTCTTTCTCAAGATTGAAGAGGATTGCAAGCCTTTTATCATCTGACCAGTCATCATACATTTTCTTAAATGGCTCCCCCCTGAAGAGCAAAAATGCTTGCAGGTATTCCCGCTTTGCTAATCCCCATTTCCCACCCTTCTGTAGTATCTTCGCCTGTGCAATATGCTCTTCATATTCTGCATAATCGGTCGTGAAATAGCAATCGAAACAGAGATTGTTTCCCTTAACATAAAGATAGTGTGAGGGGAGCCTGAGCGCTTTCCGTATTCGTACAAGAAGATGGGCGCAATTGCGTGAAGGATTTGTGCTCTTTGGCCAGAAATTGGCATATATTTTCTCAAGCGGTATTTTTTTGTCGCTTGAAAAAGCAAGGTAGATGAGAAACGAAATGTCTTTCGGTGACAACCTTACCCTCAGATATTTCTGATTCTTGTACACAACAAGATTGCCCAGGAACCTGATAAAATACACGGG
>SOKD01000297.1 GCA_004376305.1 Candidatus Cloacimonadota bacterium
TACCTCCCGTTCATGGTGGTATAATGTTTCAAATGGATGGAATAACTGGACAAGTCATAATTGGATGATTCGTCTGATGCAATCGCCCAACCCAAGCGGCACAGAAACACATCCATCAAATGCCCCGCGATGTTACAGACTGCACAACATCTACCCAAACCCGTTTTACGACAGATGCTGCTTTGCTTTTGATATTCCAGAAGAAACCAATTGTCTTTTCGAAATTTATGATGTTAGTGGAAGAATAATAAAGACGATCAACAACAGCACCTTAAAACCAGGGTACTATACAATGAAATGGGATGGCAAAGATAACCATGAAGAACATGTTGCAAGCGGAGTTTATTTCTACCGCTTGAAAACCAAAAGTTTCTCCATGACAAAGAAAATAGTATACATTCAGTAAGAAAAGTAAACAATCAAACGCATTCAAACAGAAAGGGGTAAGCCTATGGCTTACCCCTTTCTTCACGCAGAAACAATGTCTTACGCTACTGCTTCTTTCAAAGCTTTCCCTGCTGAGAATTTCGGAACTCTCTTTGCAGCGATTTGGATCGTCGCGCCGGTCTTGGGATTTCTTCCCTTTCTTTTCTTTCTCCTTCTTGTTGAGAATGTTCCAAATCCAACAAAAGTCACTTTCTTACCCTTCTTTAATGCCTTGGTGACTTCGCTAAAAAGAGTGTCGATAGCGTCTTTTGCTTCTCTCTTTGAAATGTCTGCATTCTTTGCTATCCTGTCTATAAAATCCTGTTTGTTCATCTAGTTCACCTCCTTTCCTCTGAAAAGTCTTATTGTTATTGTTTTTAGCAGATTTATGAAAGTTTGTCAAGCAAAATATTCAATAAATTCAAGGGTTTTCAGCTATCTCGTTAATCTACAATATGTTAAGAATTAATTTTTATGGAATAAAAATCCCGAAAATCCCTTTGGTTACCTTGATTTCAGGGATTTTCTTAATTTTGATTTTGAAGTCATATTTCCAACGACCCCCGTAAGAGTTCCATGAAAACTGCGCTTCCCAACAATGAAGGTCACGGTAAATCGATAAACTCTGATTGATGAGTTGTTTCTCATCAAAATCATATCTTGTATTGTATCCTATCTTCCAGTTTTTTGTTACCCATGTTTGAAAACCGCCAAAGAGTTGTTGGGAATCCATGTTCTGTCCAATCCCTTTTACGTAATTGTGAGTGAGGTTCAACCGCCATGGCTTCTTTGCAGTTCCCTCTGTTTCATACCCCGCTCCCTGCGCAAAATTCCCCTGAAGCTTTAATGTGGTACGAATGGTAAGCCTTTTCAGTTCTCTTGTATATGGGTTGTGTTCCATCTCAGCTCTCACGGACAGCTGTTTCATTGGTTCTATATCAAATGTATTACGTATATTTGAAAGTGGCTCTTCTTCCTTCCTGAAATTATACGACGCGCTTGTTTTGATATTTATCAGGTTTATTTTCCTGTCTTTTCCATTCGTCTTTAATTTTGCCTGTATCAGGTTCCCTACTGAAAAAGAAATATTTTTCTTTGCACTTCCTACGCCCATTCCTTCCAGAGAATAGAATCTCTCAGCATCCTCTTCCTCTGGTGAGTAGTTATATGAAAGAGATGGTTTTATCACGTGCCTGAATTTCTTGAACTTGAATACTCCGCCTTTTGAAATCCCATACATTACCGTGCTGAGTGATATCGACGTGGAATAGTACGAACGTACAGGATGACGATTTCCATAGTTATCTTCATCGTAAATATTTTCCCAGATTTGAATGGAGGGAGCTACATTGAAGTAGGAAAGAATTTTCTGGGGTGCTTGAAACCTTACATTATTGGCAAGACCGTAATGGGTTGTTGTTGAATCCGGGACCTTTTGAATCTTATTAATAAATTTGGATGAATAGGAAACGTATGCTTGATTATACCATCGGGCAGAGACGTCTTTTTTGACAGGGATAATTCTCCGGGAACTCAAAGAGAAACCAATCCTCGGCAATCTTCTGCTTATGGTATTTTTGGCAAGGTCTCTCCGTTCGTTGACAAGCACATTCATATTCGCGCCAGACCAACTCTTTGAAATGGAAGCATACGATTCTATTTCCTTGTTGAGCTGCACAATCTCTTCCTCACTGTAATCCACATTGTAGTTTTCATCACTCAAAAAATCAGCATGTGCGGTTAGATTGAGTCTCCGGGCAAGTGTTTGTCTGTGATTCATCAAAAAACTCCACCTTTTTGAGTGTAGAGCGATATCATTGATATATGAACCTGAGATGTTTCCAGATAAAAACGGTTTAACCAGGTAACGCCCATCAACAAACGTTTTTATCCCCTTCTTCTCAAAAATATCAAAGGTACATGTAATGTCCGAGTAGTCATTGGTTGCCCAGAAATAGGTCAGATTCCTGACGTATCGTCCTTCACTGGAACCCTTGCCTATTTTTGGAAAGAGAAATCCCGAATGTCTTCCCTTCTTGATAGGGAAGAACCAGAATGGCACCATCAGAATGGGGATCCTTTGAATAGTTAAAATAACGGGTTCACAGATGACCATATCATCGGCATAAACCTTCATTCTCCGCGCATAAAATGCATAGTGCTCAGGCTCCGTTTCACAGGTGGTAAAAGTTCCGCCTTTCACATTGAGTATCTTCTCTTCAACCATCAAAATGGTATCACCGGTAAAGAAACCTTTTTCTATCTTGGTGACTCCAACGGTTACAATTCCCCTTTTCGTCTCAATACTGTATATCATCATTTCACCCGTAATCGTATCCTCATTATCTATGAGAAATGGGTGCCCGTAAGCCTTCACAATCTTCGTTTCTATATTGTATTCGATAGTCTCTGCCAATACCGTAATGTTTTTGTATTTGGTTACTGCGCTATCTATCAGGATAATAAGGTGTTCCTCTATCAGGTATTCAATCTTTTTTGCTGAATATGAGGTTTCTTCAAATTGTACCTCTGTCTTGCCTTCTGGCTCTTTCTTTTCTCCTTCTTCCTTCTCTGTCTCTGTCTTCGTAAGCTTCTTTTCCAGTATTACCTTCGTTTCCTGCGCCATAACAAAAGGAAGTGAAAAGATGAAAAAACCAAGTATAATAAGGATTTTCTTCATTGCAAAATTGGTATCATACAAAGGGCATTATGTCAACCGGTCAATTTTCTGGAAATTCTTTCTCTGTTTTGTATGTTTTTCCTTCTTCAATTCTTTTATCTGTGCCTCTAACTTCTCCTGTTCACCAAGAGCCTTTCGAATGCCTTTCTCAATGCCCTTGCTGTCATTGCCGACAAAAACTACTCCTTTTGGAAAATAGTCCCTCATCGTTTCAGTATCTGAAACAACGAGCGGTGTCTCAGCGGAGACAGCTTCGTAAGCCCCTAAAAGCGCTGATTCCTCCCTATCCGTCAATACGATAACAAGGTCCATACAACCGAGAAATGCATAATATTCTTCTCCCTGTATATATCCGGTGAAACGGACATTGGCAGAAGCGCTCTCAGCCATTCTCCGGGGCGCCTTTCTCCTGTCTCCGGTTATGTAAAAGAAGACTTCCTTCATTTCCCTGGCGCAATCAATAACATCCTGAATGTGCTCATCTTTGGAGAAACTCGTAACCATACCCACCGCCGGTCTTTTCTCAACACGAAATACCGCATCAATATTCAACTGGCGAACAGGATTCTCAAGAACCATGCAATTGCATCGCCACTCTTTCAATCGATCAAGCATTCTCCTGCTATGAAAAAGCGTTACCGCTGCATGGTATGAATAGCACCTATGGAGGAAAAGGTATACGCGGTGATACGGTTTTTCTATCAAAGTCGTTCCCGGGATAATATGTGAATCAATGATGAAGCGCGCCCCGCTGAGCAATGAATAGAGTAAGACGGGAAACAGAATGTGAACCGGCGGATGCTGCACAAAGATCACCCCCGGAGTCCTTCTAAGAAGCAACATAATGGTGCGCACAAAAAGAATGGGGAATTGCAGAATGCGGATTCTCAGGTTCAAAGGAAAACAAACATACTCGATTCCTTCAAGAGCTGCAATATCTTCGCTTCTCCGTGAATACGACCAACTGAGAAAAATGCGTTTTCTTTTAGTCTTATTCATAAATCTCTCTGCAGCTGCACCTTCAGCCTTCGTATTGGAGTAGCAGGTCTTGCTCTGCACCCTTCCTGAATTTGTAATTAAATAACAAGTTATATGCAATTATCCACAGGCTGCCTCTCATAACGCAATAGTTGTCTTTGATTATGCTTTATTATGCCGAGGGCCGGATTTGAACCGGCACGCCCTAAAAGAGCAGCGGATTTTAAGTCCGCTATGTCTACCAATTCCATCACCCCGGC